>JALQWO010000009.1:14467-22254 GCA_023258655.1 Bacteroidia bacterium | reverse complement strand
GCCAAGGGGTATCGGCTATTGGATGCGGCATTGATATTTAGCACGTTGCTGAGCACGCAGTTGTTGCCATTATTGAGTAAGCGACTGTCTGCCGGGGAGGACAACCATCCCATCATCAGTATGGGTTTTCGGTTGGTATTCATGGTATCGGTGGGGGTGGCTTGTGGCGCCTGGTTTTACGGGGATTTTTTAATGAATTGGCTGTATCACGGACAGATGCAGTTGGGATCCGTAACGCAAGCCGGTGGCGTTGAAATACTGCGATCGATGGTATACTCACCAGAAATCATGAATGTGTCGATGATTTTTAAAGTACTGATGCTTGCATTTGTGCCGATGTCGTTGGTGCACGTTTTTGGTACCTATGTAACGGCGGCGGGTCACATGCGCTGGTTGGCTCAATTGGCATTGACTTGTGTTTTGATCAATGTGGCTTTCAATTACATCGAAATCCCCAAGGCAGGCGCATTGGCCGCCGCCGTGGGTTGCCTAATCACCCAATGGGTTTTTGCGGGTGCCTGTATCTGGAAAACCCATCGGTTGGGGGGGTACATTTGGCAGTGGAAACACGCCGATACGGTGTTCATTACCTTGGTAGGTGGAGTATTGGTTTTCGGAATCATAAAAACGGCCATTCACATTGAAGGACTGGCTGGACTATTGGGCGCCGGAATGGCTTATGCAGTGGCAGTAGGCGGATATCTTTTCCATGCCGAATTGATCGCGCTACTGGGCAAAAAATCCCATTGAGGCTGTGAAACCGGCTTAAGCGTAAAGTGGAAAATGCTTCATCAAGTCCATGACACGGATTTTCACCTCTTCCAATACAAATTGATTGTCGTGATGGGTTAGGGCTGTATCAATCAACTCTGCAATCAGGGGCATGTGTTCTGCTTTCAATCCCCGCGTCGTGATTGCGGAAGTTCCCAAACGAATCCCTGAGGTTACAAATGGACTCCGGGTTTCAAAAGGCACGGCATTTTTGTTGATGGTGATGTGGCATTTTACCAAGGTTGACTCAGCCATCTTTCCGGTAAGTGTCTCACTTTTGGTGCGTAAGTCAATCAACATCATGTGATTTTCAGTTCCTCCAGATATCACAGAATATCCTTTGCTGACCATGGCCGCCGCCAATGCTTGGGCATTGCTTTTGACTTGTTGGCAATAATCAGCGAATTCATCCGTGAGGGCCTCCCCGAAGGCCACGGCTTTGGCAGCAATCACATGCTCTAAAGGTCCACCTTGGGTACCGGGGAACACGGCGCCATCCAAAATAGCGCTCATCATTTTTATTTCGCCCTTGGGTGTTGTGAATCCCCATGGATTGGGGAAGTCATTGCCCATCATGATAACACCTCCGCGAGGCCCCCTCAGGGTTTTGTGTGTTGTAGATGTTACAATGTGGCAGTGGGGAATAGGGTTGTTGAGTAATCCCTTGGCAATCAATCCCGCTGGGTGGGAAATATCCGCCAACAATAAAGCCCCTACTTCATCGGCTATTTCTCTCAACCGGGCGTAATTCCAATCGCGACTGTAACTACTTGCGCCGCAAATGATCAATTTGGGCTGCTCTTTTCTTGCGATATCTGCCACGTTTTCCCAATCAATCAAACCGCTCTCTTTGGATACCCCGTAAAAGCTGGGTGTGTAAAGCTTTCCGGAGAAATTGACCGGGCTCCCGTGAGTCAAATGACCTCCATGACTCAAATCAAACCCCAAAATTTTATCACCGGCTTGTAATACAGCGAGCATCACAGCGGCATTGGCTTGTGCACCTGAGTGGGGTTGCACATTTGCCCAGGCACAGCCAAAGAGTTGCTTGAGGCGGTCTATGGCGAGATGTTCTACCTGGTCAACGACCTCACAACCACCATAGTATCGTTTGCCCGGAAGTCCTTCCGCGTACTTATTCGTCAACACAGACCCCATGGCTTCCATGACCTGCGGACTGACAAAATTCTCACTGGCAATCAGTTCGATGCCGTGTTGTTGTCGCTCCAGTTCCAATTGAATAAGGTCGAAAATCCTCGAGTCGCGTTGCATGATTTTACAAAGGTACAACCTTCCTTGAGGGCACCCCAAACTTTGGCAAAAAATCTAAGTGCTTTGACTCGATTTGCAATTTTTACAACCGCGTAACGGGGTTTACACTGAAATTGTTGAAATTCGCCCTACAAACTCATGAATTTGAACAAACATTTTTTGAAGCAAGCGGGATTATTTCTGCTTTTCGTGATTGGTTTTTGGTGTATTGCCCTTTGGTATTTGGCTCCCCCATCGGAAGGCATGGTGTTGAAGCAGGGAGATATGCAGCAGGTGCGATTGATGCGCTATGCAGCAGAACAGGTAAAAGAGACCACGGGTACGTTGCCACAATGGAACGATCGTTTGTTTTCGGGGATGCCTGGCAGTTTGATCACGGGTATTGAGCAGGGTAGTTTGCTCCTAAAATACAAGGTGATAGAGTTTTTTGGCCTTGTTAAATCACCTTTCAACTTCTTGTTTGTGGCGATGTTGAGCATGTTTGTTCTATTGCTTTCAGTGCGGGTTGACAAATGGTTGGCGGCAGCAGGTGCTATTGGCTATGCATTCATGACATTTAGCATATCGAGTTACGAGGCGGGTCACATTACCAAGGTTTTGGCGATGGGTGCGATGCCCGGCGTCATTGGAGGATTGGCGTTATTGAGCCAGCGCAGGTATTTGTTGGGTGCAGCGGTAACGGCTTTGTTTTTTGGGATGGTGGTTAATTATTTCCACTACCAGATTGCCTACTATGCGGGTATCATGGTGGGTTTGTATTTTTTGGTGGAATTGGCTTCTGCCGTACGTAGCAAAGATTTGAAACATTTTGCCCTGTCTACCGGTATTGCTGCGGTGTCTATGGGTTTGGCCGTGTTAACCTGCCTAGGGAAATTGGCTGATACGAACGATTACGCCAAGGCAACCATGCGCGGCGGTTCTGCAGTTGCTGAGGCTACCAACACCAAGGGTGCACAAGTGGGTAAGAAAGGCTTGGATATGGATTATGCCTTTTCATGGAGCTACGGCATTGATGAAACCTTTACGTTGATGGTGCCGGGATTGAAAGGAGGAAGTTCCAATGAGCCCGTCAATGATGCAGATTTTGGAGAGACTCGTTTGCCTCTTTACTTTGGCGATTTGCAATTTACCAGCGGCCCGGTGTATCTGGGTGCTACCTTGGTATTCTTGTTCGTCTTTGGCTTGATGTTGGCCTTTGTTTGGAAAAAAGACAAACCTGAAGATGCACAAGCGCAGCTCAATTACAATTGGGCAATATTTGGTTTGATTACATTTTTGGTTTCGGTTATATTGGGATGGGGAAGACATTTCTTCATCAATGAGTTTTTGTTCGATTATTTGCCCTATTACAACAAATTCCGTACACCCATGATGGCATTGGTCATTGCGCAAGTGGTGGTTCCGATGATTGGTATTTTGGGTTTGTATCGTTTCATTGAATTGGTCCAAGGCAATGGATTGAGTGATGCAGCTCAAAAAAAGGTTTTCAAGAACACCTTGATATTGGCAGGTGTGTTGGTGGGTGCTGTGATGTTAATTACATGGGGTTCTGATTTTGCCTCTCCGGAAACCGACAAACGGATTGCGGAGCAAGGAGGCATGGAAACAGTGAATAAAATCAAAGAGTTGCGAAGCAAACTGGTTTGGGATGATATTTTCCGCAGTATCCTGTTTGTTTCTGTGTTGGTGGGTTTGGTCTATGTTGTTTTGAAAAAACAGGCCAGTGTGCTGGTGGCAGGCTTGGTCACAATCATCTTGGTGGGTTTCGACATGGTAGGTGTGAGTAAGCGCTATTTGACGGATGACAACTGGGAAGACAAAGAAACAGAAGAGGCTATTTTGCCATCAACCATTGATAACCAGATTATTGCAAACAATAAAGACGGCAAGCGTGTGATTGATTATCGCGGTGGTATCAATGGGGCATTTAACGATAACCGTGCGGGTGCGTTTCACCGCAATGTGGGGGGATATCATCCTGCAAAAATGAGTCGTTACCAAGATGTTATGTCCTATTGCATAGGTTCTGCAGGTCCCACAGGTTCTGGTGATTTGATGAACAACCATGCACTTGACATGTTAAATTGTGGTTTTATCATGGGTATTTCTCAGGATGGGAAGTCTGAGATTGTGGTGCCAAGAATGACCGCATTGGGGCATGCCTGGTTTGTGGATTCCGTTTCTGAGGCCACTACCGCCAAGGATGCGTTGGCATTAATCAACAACAAAAGTTTGCGAAACAATGCTGTGATTGAGGCAAACGATTACAAGGAAGGAGCAGTCACCGGATTTACATTGAGCGAACGCAATTTCAAACGCGATTCATTGGCAAGCATCAACCGATTGTTTTACAGCAATGACAGTATCGCTTACGAGAGCAACAATGCGAATCAAGGTTTGGCTGTATTTAGTGAGATTTTTTACAATGAGAAGAATGGTGCTTGGAAAGCTTATATTGATGGAAAAGAGGCAAAAGCCCTTCGCGTCAATTATATTTTACGTGGTTTGGAAATTCCTGCGGGCAAACATGCAGTTATTTGGGTCTATAAGCCTACAGATCGCAGTACCATGGTGAATATCGAGTGGGCATCCTCCGCGCTGATTTTGCTTTTGGTGGGTGGAAGTTTGTTGCAACTTTTGCTCAAAAAAGAAGAATCAGAAGGGTAGTCGATTGATTGGCTTTCACCCCAACAATACGAATAGGTTTTCATCTGTTTTGCAAAATCCTCCACTCATATCCATTGTAACGATTCATTTCAATCATGGGAATGGATTGAGGAGGACAGTGGCGTCGGTGGTTGAACAGACTGCAAGGAAATCATTTGAATGGATTGTGATTGACGGTGGGAGTACAGATGGTTCCGCAGAATATTTGCACGAGATAAAGGGTCAAATAGACATTCTCATTTCTGAGAAGGACAAGGGTATCTATGATGCCATGAACAAAGGACTTCGTTTGGCGAAAGGGGAATATGTTTGGTTTGTCAATGCCGGGGATGCTCTGCATGATAAACGTGTGGTTGAAGAGGTTGAGGCGAGAATCGCCCACTTTTCAGATACCCATGGGGGAAGTAAACCAGATGTGGTTTTCGGTGATACCTTATTTATTGATGCCCAAGGAAGATCCCAGGGATTAATTTCTCAGCGTAAGCCCCAACCTTTCCCAAAAAAGCTGCATGGTGGTAGTTTTCGTTTCGGTATGAATGTGTGTCATCAAAGTATTTTGGTGAAAAGGAGTATCGCCCCACCTTACGATGAAACCTATCGGTTGGCAGCTGACGTAGATTGGATTATTGCTTGTTTGAAGTCGATGCGTGGAGAATCGTTGGGTTTGAACATGATTTTTAGTGACTTTGAAACGGGGGGAAGTAGCTATCAACATACCCAAAAAGCCTGGAAAGAGCGGTATGCTGTTTTAAATAAGCACTACGGGGTTGTTCCCAATTTTTTTGCCCATGGATGGATACTGTTTCGGCGTTTGCTATTTAATTTGAACCTTTTGGGCAAAAAGAGTCACAGGTCATGAGTAACACTTCAAGGGTAGATAAGGCATTGTTTGAGGCGGAGCACTATTTGGGTAAACCGGCAGACACCGATGATTTACTCGTGAAAAGGCGCATTGAGCTCGTTGAAGCATACCCAGGATTTTTGGGTGATCAACTTGATTTGGTAGAAATTGGTTGTGGAAACGGCAATACGGCAGTGCCGATGGCAAGGCATTTCAAATCGGTGAAAGGTCTAGAGTACGCGGCGGTGCATCAGGGGGAATTTGATACGTTGAAGGCGAGTCAGGGTGCAAACAATGCAGAATTTGGGGTATGGGATATCATGTCGAAACCCTACGAACCGGCGGCTGATCGGTTGATTAGCTTTGAAGTCATTGAACATTTGCCCTCGGAAGCGGGAGTAGAGAATTATGCCAAGAGTTTGAAAATTGGGGGAGTAGCGGCCATTTCTGTTCCCAACAAATGGTGGATTTTTGAGACCCACGGGGCGAATTTGCCTTTGTTGCCTTGGAATAGGGTGCCCTTTTTTAGTTGGTTGCCTAGACCCTTGCACGAGCGTTGGGCCCATGCCCGGATTTATACAAAGCAACGGATTTGTGCGCTTTTGGAAAACCATGGATTTGAAATTGAAAAAGTAGAATATGTGATGGCGCCGATGGATGTGATCAAGTGGAAACCGTTGCGCAACTTTTTGCGTAGGTGGGTTTTTAATCACCCTACAACGAAAATTCCTTTTAAGTCGGTGAGCATCTTAGTATTTTGCAAACGCGTCCGTTGAGAAACATCGCTAAGTAACATCTCTAAATAAAATCGCTAAGTAACATCGCACAGAATTTCCGTATCAAAACATTGAATATTAGCACAGCACAAACACAATTACAGAAACGAATACAACATGAAAAAATCAATCATATTCTTTTTGGGGCTGACGTTGGGAGCGCAAGCTTTCGGACAGAAAAAGCCCGACAAACATTGGTATCACGAGACTCCCACCAAGAAAAACATGGGGATTTCATTGAACAAGGCGTATGAGAGTCCAGCGGCTCAATTGCCTTCGAAGACCATCGTAGTAGCGGTGGTTGATGGTGGTGTAGACATCGCGCATCCCGATTTGAAGGATGTGATTTGGCATAACAAAGGCGAGATTCCTTTTAACAACATCGACGACGATCACAACGGATACGTGGACGACACGGTGGGATGGAATTTCATTGGTGGCAAAGATGGCCGAATGGTGCAGTACGATCATTTGGAGAAGGTGCGTTTGTACATGAAGTACAAGGAGCAGTTTAAGAATGCAAGTGCTGAGCAAGTGAGCAGTCCTGAGTATGCGGCCTATCAGGCGATGAAGGTGGACATTGAGGGGTCAATCCAATCGGGTCAGGGGCAATATGAATTCTACAACGAAATTCAATCCACGGTGTTAAAGTATATCGAGAAGATAGGAAAACCCAATCCAACTGGCAGTGATTTTAAGGCATTGAATGTAGATCCATCGGAAGTAAAAATGCGTGATTTGATAGCCAAAGTGGTTGAGAAAAACAATGGTGTGGGACCGGTGTTGGAGAACTTGAAACAGATCATTGCATCCATGGAAGCCCAGGTAAAATACCAATACAATTTGGATTACAATCCCCGTGAAATTGTGGGTGATAATTACAACGATCCCCATGAATTTGGATATGGAAACAACAACGTCGCCGGTCCGGATGCCTCTCACGGTACCCACGTTGCGGGTATCATTGGTGCGGTTCGTGGCAATGGAATTGGGTTGGATGGTGTGGCCGACAATGTAAAAATCATGGCCATTCGCGTGGTTCCCGATGGCGACGAGCGCGATAAAGACGTGGCCAATGCCATTCGCTATGCGGTTGACAATGGCGCCAACATTATCAACATGAGTTTTGGTAAAGGGTACAAGTGGGACAAGGACGTTGTGAACGAGGCGGTATTGTATGCCCAGGACCACAATGTATTGCTGGTTCATGCGGCTGGAAACAGTGCGCAGGATAATGATGTTACTGCTAACTACCCTAACGATTCCTTGGGTGGCGGTGTATTTGCCAACAACTGGATTGAAGTGGGTGCTTCGCAGCCATCGAAAAAAGCGTTGGCCACTGATTTCAGTAACTACGGTCACAACAATGTGGATGTGTTTTCACCCGGAAAAGACATTTACAGCACCATTCCCAACAATGAGTATGCGTATTTTAATGGTACGAGCATGGCTTCACCCGT
>JALQWO010000009.1:0-14460 GCA_023258655.1 Bacteroidia bacterium | reverse complement strand
TCACCCGGTAAAGACATTTACAGCACCATTCCCAACAATGAGTATGCGTATTTTAATGGTACGAGCATGGCTTCACCCGTGTGTGCCGGTGTGTGTGCCTTGGTTTGGAGTCGCAACCCCAGCTTAACAGCCAAGGACGTGAAGATGATCATGGAAGCCTCTGTGAATGTGTATACCCACAAGGTGATTTTGCCGGGTACCAAGAAAACCAAGGTGGCGTTCCCTCAGTTGAGCAACACGGGTGGATTGATTAATGCGGAGCGCGCGTTGAACATGGCTACTTTGCCTTTGTTGAAGAAGTAATAGAGTTTGAAGAAGTAATTGAGGTTGTTGGCTGCTGGGTTCAGCGCTGACAAAACGCGGCGAGTTCGCGATAAAATTTGGCTACGGGGAATCCCATGACGTTGTAAAAACATCCTTGGATTCCCTTTACGCCCACATACCCCATCCAGTCCTGTACACCGTAGGATCCGGCTTTGTCGAACGGTTGATACTGTTCCACATAATGGGCAATTTCCGCATCACTCAGGTCGTGAAATGTAACATCGGTGCGATCGTAAAACGTATGTAGTTGTCCATCGGTTCGCAGACAGACTCCGGTATAAACGCTGTGGGTGTGGTTGCTCAGGGTGCGCAACATGGCGTGGGCTTCTTCCACGGATTGGGGTTTGTTGAGCACTTGTCCATTGATATAAACGATTGTATCGGCCGTGACAAGCACATGGTTTCCGATGGTTTGTTGGTGATGCACGGATTTGTATTTTGCCAAGAATTGACAGATTTCTTCGGGGGATTGGGTGTCGTCGAACGCCTCATCGGCATCGATATCGATATATTCAAAGTTGAACCCTGCATCGCGGAGCAGTTGATGTCGGCGTGGCGACTTTGACGCCAGCAACAGTTTGGG
This sequence comes from Bacteroidia bacterium, assembly GCA_023258655.1. Taxonomy (GTDB): domain Bacteria; phylum Bacteroidota; class Bacteroidia; order NS11-12g; family UBA955; genus UBA955. The sequence continues at coordinate 13,553 of JALQWO010000009.1, read as the reverse complement.
GAACTGGGGTATTTGGCCGTTGGCATGGGTGGAATCGGTGGGATTCATGATGGGTTTGTATAGGGTTTTTTGGGTAAGTGGATTATGCTACAGGATTTGAAATTGTGTGGCAAAGGTATTGCGACGAAAAAGAAGAATTGCCGAAATTTGCCTTGTGTTAGACTTAGAATCATTGATGCGCTCGACGGTGGAGCCCATCCAAGTGCGCAAAAGACCCGGATTTTGGCTGCGATTGCTGAGTTGGATTTGGCCCATTCCTGTCCACGTAGCCAAAGGCGATTCCGTTTCTTCTTTGAAAGTTGTGGCTTGGCGTGGGAAGTATTTGTTGGATACGGAGAAGGTAAACTACTCCTTTGGCAGTTTGCATGTGGTTATGCAAGGAAGTATCAAAGCGATGGTGGAGAAAGGAGTGAGAACAGATCGCGTGTTGATGTTGGGCTTTGGCGGTGGCAGTGCTGCTGAAATCATCCATCAAGATTACTCGAGGGATGCAGAAATAGTGGGAGTGGAATTGGATGGGTCTGTATTGGCTTTGGCTAAGTCGTATTTTTATACACAAGGGGTTCGGTTATTGCAGGAGGATGCTGTTGAATATGTTCACAAGGCAGCCAAGAATGCATGGCAATACGATCTGGTGATTTGCGATTTATTCGTGGATGGTCAGCTAGCGAAGGGTGTGGTTTCTACTTCCTTTGTGGAATCTCTCACTAAAGTGGTGGCGTTGGAAGGTGGTGCAATTGTCAATACCATGATGAAACCACATGCTGCCCAATCTTTGGAAACGATGTTGCGGGCCTCGTTTACCGAAGTAACACCTTGGACTGGGGTGAAAGGCAACACGGTGTTTTTGTGCAAAATGGGCGGGAATGCCTAACTTTGCACCCAGATGAAACAAATTGCAGTGATTGGCGGTGGCACCATGGGAAATGGTATCGCCCACGTTTTTGCCCAGTGTGGTTACGCGGTGAATTTGATTGATGTAAAGCAGGAGATGCTAGACAAAGCGATGGCCACCATCGCAAAGAATATGGATCGTCAAGTTACCAAAGGATCGTTGACAGAGGATCAGAAATCGGAGAGTTTGGGTAGAATCAAGTGTCACACACAGCTGGCGGATGGTGTTGCGAATGCGGATTTGGTGGTAGAAGCTGCGACGGAGAATTTGGAAATCAAATTGAACATTTTCCGACAGTTGGATGCGCTGACACCGGCACATTGTGTTTTGGCGAGCAATACATCGAGCATTTCAATTTCTAAGATTGGGTCGGTAACGGGCAGACCAGAGAAGGTCATCGGCATGCATTTCATGAATCCAGTGCCCGTGATGAAGTTGGTGGAGGTGATTGAGGGATTCAAAACAGATAAAAAGGTAACTGAGGAAATCATCGCATTGAGCAAGGCGTTGGGCAAGGTGCCCGCGTTAACGCAGGATTATCCTGGGTTCATTGCCAACCGTGTGTTGATGCCTATGATCAATGAGGCGATCAGTTCGCTGCACGAGGGTGTGGCCGGTGTGGAGGAGATTGATACCATCATGAAGTTGGGGATGGCGCATCCGATGGGGCCCTTGCAGTTGGCGGATTTTATCGGTTTGGATGTTTGCTTGGCGATTTTGCGTGTTTTGCATGATGGATTTGGAAACCCCAAATACGCACCTTGTCCGTTGTTGGTGAACATGGTAACCGCAGGGGATTTGGGCGTGAAGAGCGGTCGTGGCTTCTATGATTATGGTCATGGCACCAAGGACTTGGTGGTAGCGCCGGGTTTTGCCAAAAACTAATTATATTTGCAGCCCCAATTTGGGAATAAACTGCAAACATGAAATTATCTCAATTTAAGTTCGATTTGCCTGAGGCGTGTATCGCCCAGGAGCCATTGGCTACCCGTCACGACAGTCGTTTATTGGTTGTTCACAGCAAAGAGCGCAGAATCGAGCACCGCAGTTTCAAGGATATCTTGGATATTTTTGACGAGGATGATGTGTTTGTGGTGAATAACACCAAAGTGTTCACAGCGCGGATGTATGGACAGAAGGAAAAGACCGGTGCCCAGATTGAGGTGTTTTTGTTGCGTGAATTGAATCACGAATTGCGTTTGTGGGATGTGTTGGTAGACCCCGCCCGCAAGATTCGCGTGGGGAATAAATTGTACTTCGGGGATGACGATTTGGTGGCTGAAGTAGTGGATAACACGACAAGTAGAGGCAGGACAATTCGTTTCCTTTTCGATGGCAGCGATGAAGAATTTTCCAAAGTGATCAAAAAGTTGGGTGAAACGCCCATTCCCAAATACATTACCCGTGGGGTGAAGGAAGAGGATGAGGCATGGTATCAGAGTTTGTTTGCAAAACATGTGGGTGCTGTAGCTGCGCCCGCTGCACAGTTGCATATTACCCGTGAGTTGCAGATGCGCATGGACATCAAGGGTATTCAGTTTGCGGAGATCACCTTGCATTTGGGGTTGGGTGCATTCAGGGAGGTTGAAGTGGAAGATTTGACAAAGCACAAGATGGATAGCGAATACTATCGCATCGAGCCGGGGGCTTGCGATGTTGTGAATCGCGCCATTGAAAACAAGAAACGCGTTGTGGCCGTGGGTGGCAGTGTCATGCGTGCTTTGGAAAGCAGTGTGAGTTCGATGAGCACCTTGAATCCGAGTGAGGGTTGGACGGACAAGTTTTTATTCCCACCGCAGGAGTTTCACATCGCAAATGCGTTTATCACCAACCTGCACCAGCCAGAATCGCCCTTGTTCATGATGGCTTGTGCTTACACAGATCACAAATTCATGACCGATGTATATCATGAAGCGATGAAAGAAGGCTATCGTTTCTTGTGTTACGGCGATGCGATGTTGATCCTGTAATTCAAAGGAAGACGCGCAGTTTCATTGAGAAATTCCGCGATTTTTCGTATATTTGCACCCCGTTCTTTACAATGCCCAGATGGCGAAATTGGTAGACGCACTGTCTTCAGGCGGCAGCGCCGCAAGGTGTGCAGGTTCGAATCCTGTTCTGGGCACAAATTGAATGAATGAGGGATAATTGCCCAGTTGGTGAAATTGGTAGACACGCCATCTTGAGGGGGTGGTGATCGTAAGGTCGTGCTGGTTCGAATCCAGTACTGGGCACCAAGGCCCCGGCGACGCAGTCGCCGGGGCCTTTTTTTGCTCCCTGATATTGACGTAGCGTGTTTTCTCCGCCCAGGTCGCATAGCCTTTTTCAGCCCAGTTTGACCATTGGAGGACGCGGGGGTTAGTACGAAAAAACAACGGGGTTCAGCGGACTGTTGATTTCCTGTCCGGCCACCGCACCGGGGCACCATTGTTCGAGATCGTTCTGTTGGTTCGCATTTTCCGGTTGTTTGAGAATCATGGCTTTGTCCATGTAGATAACGGTCATGACTTTGCGTGTTTCAGCGGAGTTATTGGCGCCAGCGCGATGAAATATCCAACCGCTATGAAAGCTGATTTCACCCGCATCAAACGGTTCGATGATGTGGGGGAAGTTGGTTACGCGCAGTTGCTTTTGAATCTCGATTTCACTGTTGTCGCTGATTTCTAGGTCCCTTCCGGTTACGATTTGGTGACTGCCGGCGCTGAATTCCAGCGGACCCATTTCCAATGGGGTGGCTTGCAGTGGTATCCAGGCGGTGATGGTTTTGTCTGATTGCAGTGGCCAGTAATATTGATCGGCATGCCAGGGAGTGATGCCACCGCCGCTTTCTTTGAACAGGGCTTGGTCGTGATAAATCCGCACGCCTTGGGTTTGCATGAGGTCGCTGGCGATTTGGGCCAATCGTTTGCTCAATACCAATGCTTTTACTTGGGGGGTTTGTAGCCACAAGTTGAACGTTTGGATGAAGGCTTTTCCGTAAGTGTCGCGTTCTGTAAGCTCGCGGGTTTCCGTATTCAGGTTGTTCACGCATCGGGTGATGGCGTCGTTGAAATAATCCAGTGTGTCGGTACTGAGAACGTGTTTGAGTTTGATGTAGCGGTTGCGCTGGTAAAAATCAACTTGTTCTGGAGTAAGTGGATAGGGTTGGTTGAGTTCCAGTGCGATGGGGTCGGGTAGAATGGTCATGGCCAAGGAAAAAGAATATTATTTAAACCAGCGCGGCCGAAGGCCGTGCGCTACTGCGAACAAGAGGATGGGAAAAGTACCCAACCAAAACGCCCACCAACTGTGGGTCATGGGAACTTGGGGCGATAGAAAATATGCAATCATACCCCCAATCAATGCGCCGCCCAAATGACCTTCATGGGAAATTCGATTTCGATCTGCCGTTTGTGTCATCACGATCGAACCGATATTGAAAATAATCACGAATATCCATCCTGGAATTCCCACAGGTATCAGGAAAAGGCTGAGCTGAATGCCATCGAACCACATCACGGCACACATCAGCAAGCCCATCACACCGCCCGACGCACCAACGGCCTGATAATCGGCATCGTTTCTTCGAATAAACCAAGCAAACAAACTGCCTCCCAACACGGATCCCACAAAAATTGCCATGGTTAAAACAGGTCCGGCCAGGTACTCTACCAAGGTGCCAAAAAAGTAAATGCCCAATACGTTGAGCAAAACATGCATCCAACCCCCATGCACAAATCCAGCACTGAGCAAACGGTACCACTCTTGGCGATGCTTGATGTTGAATGTGCTCAGCATCCAGCGGTAAGTTAGTCCCACATCGTTCAAGCCCGCGATAAACACGAGCACAAAGGCACCAATCAATCCATAGGAAACCGGGTATTGTATATAGTAGCCACCGAGGGTCATGGTTGGAATAATTTTACTTTGCCTTTGCCTTCTTCAATCACTTTGAATTTGTAGCTAGGCTGTGTGAAATAGAACAAGTTCCCAGAATTATAGACATATCCCTCAAATTGCTTGGTGGGATTTACATAGACATCTCGTATGGTAAAGTGACGCATGTAGACATCATCGCTCAAGAGGTTTCGGGCATCCAATCCACTGCCCTTCTCGCAACTCCAAGAAAAAATGGTGGCAATACCCGTGGCATGAAGGTAACCCGAGTTTTCAATACCTCCGTATAGTTGTCCGCAATGGATCCATAGCTGCTGCTCCTCCACACTGTTGATATTGAACTGTAGCGTGGGGGTTTTGAGGGTGTCGAGGCAGGTGAGTTTGGCGTTACCATCAAGGTATATTTTGTTGATTTTATGCACGTTAAGGGTGCAAATAGGATTGATATTCAATGTGCGCAGCCATTTGGCTTTGTTCAGGTCGCTGATCTTGAGTTCTCCATCCTGGATGTCGCTGCTAATTCCAGACAACGTGTTTTTCCCATACGTGATTGTGATGCTCTCTGGGGATGATAGATCCTGTTTCAGGTATAGTTGGATGTTGTGCGAGACATTGATTTTTGTGAAACTATCGAGCAGTCGGGTTTCGGTGGTTATGTCGCCAAATGACTCCCAAGGTTGCGCGCCTTGTTTGCAAGCCGGAAAAACCAACATGCTCAGTAAGGTTGCCGCTATTATGAATCGCATCACCACAAAATTGGGGAATTGTTCTTACATTCGAATCATGCGATTCGTATTCTTCTTTTTGGCGATGTTGGTTGGGGTGGTGGCCAATGCCCAGGACTTTGATGATGCGGTGAGTCCAGAAGCCCAAGCTGCTGCGGCGATGCGGTCGAAGCGTTATCGGGAAGCGGAGAATATCTATCGCAGTTTACTGCAACGCAATCCAGAGTCCATGACCAACAAGCATTTGCTGTCTCACGCCTTGTTGTTACAACAGCGCTATGGTGAATCAGACAGTCTTTTGCGGGTAGCATATCTCCAAGATTCTACCCATCCGGGTACTTATTGGTATTTTGGTATTTCGGCGGAGCGACAGGATCAATACGACAGGGCCTACGATTTTTTTCGTCGATATATCCAGAAATCTGAGCAAAAGCGTTTGCAGGAGTTCAATCAGAGTGCGTGGTTGCATGCGGGATCGGCATTGAGAAGAAAGATGCACACCCAGGGAATATCGGTCAATGAGTGGGCCAACATGGTGTATTGTTACGAAAATTATTTGCAGGCCCAACCCGCGGATCCCTTGGTGCCACAACTACGCGATTTTGTGGATGCTGTGCGTTTGCGACAGCCTCGAGGGGGTGAAAAGCTCCTTTGGTCGGAACAGTAAATTGCGTATTACCTTTGCGCCATGCCATCGGGCAATAAATCAAAAATCATCAACGACCCGCTTCATGGGTTTCTCACCATTCCCAGTGCTTTGGTGTATGATGTGGTGCAGCACCCTTATTTTCAGCGATTGCGCAGAATCAGGCAGCTGGGTATGAGCGAGTGGGTTTATCCCGGGGCAACCCACACCCGTTTTCATCATGCTTTGGGCGCGATGAATTTGATGATCAAAGCCGTGGAAACGTTGAGACGCAAAGGCGTTGAGATTAGTGAAGATGAGGCGGAAGGTGTGATTTTGGGGATTTTGATGCATGACATTGGACATGGTCCCTACAGCCATACGTTGGAATATACATTGGCCCAAGGGGTGAATCATGAGCGTATCAGCTTGATGTTGATGGAGCGCATGAACGCGGAGTTCGGCGGGTCTTTGGATATGGCGATTGCCATTTTTAAAGGAGAATATGCGGCCAAGCCGTTTTTGCATCAGCTGATTTCCGGTCAGTTGGATATGGATCGGTTGGATTATTTGATGCGCGATAGTTTTTATACGGGCGTGAGTGAGGGTATTGTAGGTGTTGAGCGTTTGATACATATGCTCAATGTGAAGGACGGCGATTTGGTGGTGGAGGAAAAGGGCATTTACAGTGTAGAGAAGTTTTTGGTGGCTCGACGTTTGATGTACTGGCAGGTTTATTTGCACAAAACGGTATTGGCGGCCGATGCCCTGTTAGTAGCCATTCTGCAACGTGCCAGGGAGATGGCCAAGGAAGGACATGCCCTGGGGAGTTACCATCCATTGATGCATTTCTTGTTCAAGGATGTAAAGCCGGAGGATTTTACGGATGAGGATTTGGATTTGTTTGTGCAATTGGATGACATCGATATTATGTCGGCCATCAAGGAATGGCAATTCCACGAAGACCGGATTCTTCAGGAGATGAGTCGTAGGTTGTTGCGCAGACAATTGCCCAAAATCAAGGTGCAATTGGAGCCGATTACCGAAGGATTAAGGCAGTTGATGCGCGCTCAGGCCGCCTCTGTATTTGGGGTGAGCGATGAAAAGGTTTTGGATTATTTCGTGTATGTGGGGGTGTTGAAGAACGATGCTTACAAGAGTGATGGCGGTGGCATCCGAATCATGAAAAAGGATGGAAGTCTGGTGGATGTGGCTGAAGCCAGTGATAACTACAATTTGGCGAGTTTGAAAGATACTGTGACCAAGCATTATATAACGTATTGGGAACAGTGAGAAGAGACAAACACATAGAAAAAGGCGGTAAAACCGGTAAACACGTACAGAATACGCCGAGGGGCGGAAAATGGGCGAGTAAGTTTGAGGATGCTACAGTTAAGGGAGGCAAAGGGGAAGTGCATGCCAAAAAGGCTTTGGGACAGCATTTTTTGACCGATGAAAGCATCGCACAGCGTATTGCTGATTTGGTGGATGACTCAGTGGGACATGTGGTGGAGATTGGGCCGGGTATGGGGATGATGACCAAATATTTGTATCCCAAGTTTGGCGAGCGGTTGTTGTGTTTGGAGATTGATGGGGAATCGGTGGAGTTTTTGGGCAGGCAGGTTTGGGCTCAAGGTTTGCAAGTTTGGCATGGTGATTTTTTGCAGGCGACCAACGAGGTTTGGGTAAAGTCTGATGTGAAGATGGCTTTGATTGGAAATTATCCGTACAATATCAGTACGCAGATTGTGTTTCAATTGTTGGAATGCGGGGTGAAAGTGAGTCAGTTTGCCGGCATGTTTCAAAAGGAAGTGGCCGAGCGATTGGCGGCGGGAGAGGGAAACAAAGATTACGGAATCACCAGCATTTTGTTACAGGCCTATTATGACTGTCGTTATGAGTTCACAGTGCATGAAGGGTCATTCAATCCCCCTCCCAAAGTAAAAAGTGGTGTGATTGATTGCCGACTCAAAAACGTGCTCCCGACTTGTGATTACGGGGCGTTGAAGTTGGTGGTGAAAACGGCATTTTCACAGCGCAGAAAGACCTTAGGGAACGCATTAAAATCATTGACCGCATCCAGGGAGAGTTTTGTATTGCCCGAGGGTTGGGCTGCAAAAAGGGCCGAACAATTGACCGTGGAGGATTACTTGTATTTGGCCGAGTGTTGGACAAAAAACGCCTAATTTCTTATTTGGATTGATTCGCAATAAATGTCGGCAAGGCAAATTTGTCGGGAGGTTGGTTATGAACCTTGTGTAGAAAATGACGATTTGATGGGAAATTAATGGATTGTCCTTTGTAAAACCTTGGTAAAAACTCTAAATTCGCGCATTGAAAATCCCTAAAAAGGCTCAAGAAATGAAGCTTACTTTACCAAAAAACACTTTCAACTTATTGACTAAGAAGTTGTTATCATTGTTGATGGCTAGCATGGCCACAGTAATGTCTTTTGCACAAGCGGCCACAGATGTGATTGCTCCCCCACAGGAATTCGATCCCAGCGGTTGGAATTGGGTGAACATTCTTATTTGTGTACTGATTTTGTTGATTGTTTTGGTGATTGCTCGCGCTTTCGACATTGGAAGTTTGGCTGAGCGTATCACTGGCAGAAAAATCGTTAGTGCGCACAAGGTGAATGGCATCATTGCGTTGGTGGTACTCATTTTGGGTTTGATTGGCGTTTTCTGGGAACTTGACGCTCACGGCAAACATTTGTTGTTGTGGGACGCTGCCTCTGAGCATGGCGAATCGTTGGATTCAATGTTCATGTGGACGTTTGGCTTCACCTTTTTTGTTTTTATTGTTACCGAGGTGTTGCTGTTTTTCTTCATGTTCAAATACTACTACCGTGAAGATCGCAAAGCGGCTTATTTCTTTCACAACAACAAGTTGGAAGTTATTTGGACAATCGTTCCTGCCATTGTATTGACATTCTTGGTGTTGCGGGGATTCAACGTTTGGACGAAAATCACCCAGACTCCCAATGAAAATGCAGAAGAAATAGAGGTGTTTGCCTACCAGTTTGGTTGGAAGGCTCGTTATGCCGGTGAGGATAAAAAATTGGGTGAAAGCAGTTTCGTACTGATTTCAGGTACAAATCCTTTGGGATTGGCTGTTGACGGAGAGGCAGATAAATTGAAAGATGCGTTGACTGCTGAGGTGGCTGAATTGGAAGCCAAATTGGCTGCTTCAGATGATTCTACTGCAATTTGGCGCGCTGCGTTGAATAAAATGGAATCTACCGGATTGAGTAAGACCTATGTTTCCGAGCACAAAGCGTTACGTGAAAAGGTTTTGGATGCGGAAAGCGGTGCATATGCCCGTCAGTTGAAGAAGGAAATCAAGCGCAAAGAGACCAATTTGAAGCGTATTGCATCATTCCGAAGCAAGCCTGAGATCTTCAACAAAGAATCCAACGACGATCGCGTAACCACCGAAATCGTTTTGATCAAAAACAAGCCCTATATGTTCCGATTCCGTGCGAGAGATGTCATTCACTCTGCTTACATGCCGGAGTTCCGTGCACAGATGAACTGTGTGCCCGGTATGAGCACCGTGTTCCCATTTACACCCACCAAGACAACTGCGGAGGCGCGTTCTACCAAGGGCAATCCCAATTTTGATTACTATTTGTACTGCAACAAGATTTGCGGTGCTGCCCACTACAACATGAAAATCAAAATTACTGTAGTTGGTTCTGAATCTGAGTACAATACATGGTTGGCTGCACAGGCCAAAATGGTAGCTCCTCCAGTTGAGGCTGCTCCTGCCGGTGCTGATTCAACTGCCGTTTCACCCGCAGCCGTTGCTGCCAATTAATCAAAAAAAAGAATCATATTCATATGAGCACTTCAGCATTACACGCCGATCACCACACCCACGATCACCATCACAAGGAATCGTTCATCAGCAAGTACGTTTTCTCGATGGATCACAAGATGATCTCCAAGCAATTCTTGATCACAGGAATTATTATGGGTATCATCGGAATGGGTATGTCATTGTTATTCCGTTTGCAATTGGCTTGGCCTGATGAGCAATTCGGTTTATTGGAGATGTTGTTGGGTAAATGGGCCGTTGACGGCAAATTGGATCCCAACTTCTACATGGGCTTGGTAACGATACACGGTACCATCATGGTATTTTACGTATTGACGGCCGGATTGAGTGGAACCTTCAGTAACTTGTTGATTCCCTTGCAATTGGGCGCCCGTGATATGGCATCGCCCTTCTTGAACATGTTGAGCTACTGGTTCTTCTTTTTATCGAGCGTTGTTTTGTTGATATCGGTTGGGGTTGAAACAGGTCCAGCTTCAGGTGGATGGACAGTTTATCCTCCATTGAGTGCGTTGGAAAAGGCCATGCCAGGTTCAGGATTGGGCATGACCTTGTGGTTGGTCGCCATCGCCTTATTCATTGTGTCAGCATTGCTAGGGGGCATTAATTATATCTCCACCGTTTTAAACCAGCGAACAAAAGGTATGAGCATGAACCGAATGCCACTGACTATTTGGGCATTCTTTTTCACAGCTGTATTGGGATTGTTGTCATTCCCCGTGTTGTTAGGTGCGGCTTTGTTCTTGATTTTCGACCGTAGTTTCGGTACGTCATTCTATTTGAGCGATATCTTTTTGGAAGGTGTAGGTGCTTTGGAAAACGTAGGGGGTAGTCCTGTATTGTACCAACACTTGTTCTGGTTCTTGGGTCACCCTGAAGTATACATCATTTTGATGCCTGCTTTGGGTATAACTTCTGAGGTAATATCTACCAATGCCCGTAAGCCCATCTTTGGATACACCGCGATGGTTATCTCCTTGATGGGGATTTCCATTTTGTCCTTTATTGTTTGGGGACACCACATGTTCATCACCGGTATGAATCCCTTCTTGGGATCTGTGTTCATGATTTTGACCTTGATTATTGCGGTACCTTCTGCAGTAAAGGCCTTTAACTATTTGACGACTTTATGGCGTGGTAACTTGCGTTTTACCCCAGCGATGTTGTTCTCTATCGGATTGGTGAGTTTCTTTATCTCTGGTGGTTTGACAGGTATTTACTTGGGTAATGCGGCCTTGGATATCCAACTTCACGATTCCTATTTCGTTGTAGCCCACTTCCACCTGGTAATGGGTAGTGCTGCCATCTTCGGTATGTTCGCAGGTATTTACCACTGGTTCCCTCGCATGTATGGTCGCATGATGAACAATACTTTGGGATACTTCCATTTTTGGATTACTTTCATCACGGCATATTTGGTGTTCTTCCCCATGCACTTTATGGGATTGGCCGGTGTACCACGTCGTTATTATCAGTTTACCTTAATGGAAGACTTCAGTATTTGGATGGATGTGAACAAACTGATTACGGTTTCCGCCATTGTGGGTGGATTTGCGCAGTTGTTGTTCTTGTACAACTTTTTTGTGAGTATTTTCCGCGGCAAGAAGTCTGAGCAGAATCCATGGCAGTCAAACACATTGGAGTGGACTTCACCCATTGATGTTCGTTTGCATGGCAACTGGCCTCATGAGTTGCCTACAGTATACCGCGGTCCTTACGAGTATAGCCGCCCTGATCGTGAGTTGGATTACTTCCCACAAAACGAAGAGGATGCCAATGCACCTGAAGTATTGCACGTAGAGGAGAAAGAGGTTGCCAAAGAGGAAGCACCTGTTGAAAATAGCGTGTTCTTCGCAGCCATCAAGCGTGTTTTCGGTTTGAGCCGTTAATGCCTCTCAGCAACGACAAGATATTAAATCGATACAGACGAATGGGTTTATTTACCTGTTCGTCTGTTTTTTTATTGTTCTTTTTTGGGGGTTTGGTAAGGGCCACCGGCAGTGGGATGGGATGTCCAGATTGGCCCAAGTGTTTCGGGCTGTGGGCGCCACCCACGTGTGAGTGTAAGTTGCCCGGAAACTATCAGCAAATATTTCTTGAGAAGCGATTGCAGAAGGTAGAGCGGTTTGCGAAGGTTTTAACGGCGTTTGGCATGAATGCATCGGCGCAGAAGTTACGTTCAGATGAGAGTATACAGCAGCCCGAAGCGTTTCATCCGGTGAAGGCTTGGATTGAATATATCAATCGTTTGTTTGGTGTCTTGAGTGGGTTGTTTGCGATGGTCTACTTTGGCATGGCGGTGTTGTATCGGGGTAGGATTGACTCTGGGAAGGGATGGGGATTTGTGGGATTGTTTTTGTTATTGCTGAATGGATGGTTGGGTAGTTTGGTTGTAGCTACCAATTTGTTGCCAGGGGTAGTTACCCTGCATTTTTTGCTAAGTTTTCTGTGCTTGTTTGCGTACATGGTTTCTGTTCACAAAGCGGTGCCATTCCGATTTCAAGGGCTGACGATGCTATCATCCAAACAATGGTTCTGGCTTTGGTTGTCGGTCTTTTTTGTGGTAATTATCGGTGCATGGAGTCGCGAGCAGGTAGATGCTTTGCGATTGGGCGATCAGCTATTTGTGGACGGCGATACAACGGGTTTTTTGGGTTGGGGTATGTTGAATGTTTTTGCGATGGACGCTTTGTTTGCGCTGCATCGATATATGCCGTTTGTGGTATTGGGGTGGATGATTTGGTTGATGCGCAAGCAAGTCAATGATTCAAACAAAGCAACATTGCCTTTGAAACACCCATTGATGGTGGTTGCGCTGCTTTGTGTTTGTCAGATCGCTTTGGGAGTGATACACATTTGGTTTGTGGTGCCATCTTGGACGCAAGTAGCGCATGTTGTGGTGGGCAGCGGCCTGATAACCTATATCTTTGCAGTGTATTTGGCATCGAGTGATAAACAGTCTCAATTCGCATGAATCCTACCCTCAAAGCTTTCGGTCAATTGATCAAATTTCGTCTCACCAGCAGTGTGGCTGCAACGTCTGTTTTTGGCTATTTGTTGGGTTGCAAATTGAATGCTGACGGTCCTTGGACTGAATTGTTTGATTGGACCGTTTTCTTGGGTGTGTTGCTCGGAGGTATGTTGGTTGTTTTTGCTTCAAATGGACTCAATCAGATCATCGAAAAAGAGAATGATGGCAAGATGGCACGCACCAGTGCCCGACCAATCGTAGAAGAGCGTATATCCCTCTCGCAAGCCATCATTTTTTGTTGGGTAACCGGGATAGTGGGTATTGTGTTGTTGGCCGTTACTGTCCCATTTGTGGCCGTATTTTTATCAGGTTTGTCGTTGGCGCTGTACGTGTTTGTATATACTCCAATGAAGCAAACCAGTAACATCGCTGTGATGATTGGGGCGATTCCCGGCGCATTGCCTCCATTGATTGGATATACTGCCGTGGTTGGAAGAATTGATGAACCTGGGATGATGTTGTTTTTGGTGCAGTTTTTTTGGCAATTTCCCCATTTTTGGTCAATCGCATGGATGCTACACGATGACTATCAGAAGGCAGGCTATTGGATGCTCCCTTCCA
>JALQWO010000099.1 GCA_023258655.1 Bacteroidia bacterium | reverse complement strand
CAGGAAGACGCCCAAGTCACACGTCGCGATTTATCTAAGGTGTGGGACTTGATGCAATCTGAGGGCATTTCCGCGGTTGATTTTCGCCAATGGGTGAATGGGCTGCTGGAACCGGAAGCTTTTAAATTGGCTTTCCCCAATGCTGTGTACAAAGTCAGTAGAGGCGAACACAAAGCCGGGGATATCAAACCCAATGAATATGACAAATTAAAGAAAAACTGGTCCCGTGCCATGGAGGCGGCAGACCTATTTGACACCTACAAGCAAGCCAAAGCGAGCGCGGGCTTGTATGAGTTTTCAGACATGCTCGATTGGGTGGCCAATGCTTTTGACAGCGACGAAGAACTCCTGCTCGATCAACAAGAGCAATACCACTATGTTTTGGTGGATGAATATCAGGACACGAGTGGCTTACAAAACCGCATTTTGCATCAGTTGATTTCGTATTGGGGCGATGAACCCAACTGTTTCGTCGTGGGCGACGATGACCAAAGTGTGTACGCATTCCAGGGAGCCAAAGTGAGTAACATGTTGGATTTTGCCCAACGGTATCAACAGGCTTTGCAGACCATTGTGCTCACCCAAAACTATCGAAGCACTCAGCAAATCTTGGATTCGGCCAAAAACTTGATCGATAAAAACCAGCTCCGCTTGATCTCTCAAATGCCCGGTTTGAGCAAAACGCTCTTGGCCAGTGGTGACAACCGGGAATATCCTGCGCTATTGCCAACGGTTAATCTCTATTTGAATGAATTCCACGAAGCGGTAGGCGTAGGAACTGAAATCCAAAAACTGATTGCAGCCGGTGAAAAACCGAATGAGATTGCTGTTTTGTACCCGTTAAACAAACACGCCATCACCCTTTCGGATGCATTTGACATGTTGGGTGTACCCTTTGTGATTCATCGCTCAGCCGACATACTGAATGAAAACACCATTCTACACCTCCTCACTTGGCTCGAATACCTTTCCTTAGAACTCGAGCTCGCCAACAGCGGCGAACACTTGATTTACAAGTTGTTGATGAGTCCATTGTACGATTTGAGCAGCTTTGAAGTAAATCAGTTGTCCGTTGAAATTTACCACGAGAGAAGCACCGCCAATCGCAATGGCGACAGCTACTCATGGCGTCAACACATCTCAGAAAAATTACAAGCACCAGAGCAAACAGACTTATTTGCAACGCCTCCTACGGCGGCACTTCGCTCTTTGTGGACCAACATAGAAAATTGGATCAAAGAAGCGAGCTGGATCACAGTACCTGAGTTAATTCAAAGGTTGTACAGCGAAGGCGGATATTTGGCTTACGCCCTGAAATCCAAGGACCAAGAATGGGTATTGGAGGTATTACAAACATTCATGCAATTCGCCATCCGCATGAGTGAGAAAAACCCCTTCATGAAAATCCAAGACTTCCTGAACATTGTGAAGAAAATGCAAAACAACAAGGTAACTGTTCCATTGGAAAAGCGCATTGGCACCGCTGAAGGCGTGCAATTTATCACGGCGCATTCAAGCAAAGGACTGGAATTTGACCATGTCTTTGTGGTGCGATGCAATCGTCCGGAATGGGAAGACAGTGAGGCGGGTCGGATGCCATACAGTATCACGAAGTTGTTGCAAGGAAAGGAAATCAAATTATCCAACGACACCACCGCTGAGGAGGATATCGAAGAGCGCAGACGGTTGTTCTATGTAGCCATTACACGCGCAAAAAAATCCTTGTATCTGAGCCACAATCAGAAGAAAATTACAGCCACCAAGGTTTCTGATTCCCAGCCTTCGAGTTTTCTGTACGATGTAGATTTGGCATTGCCCGAAAAGGCGAATACCCCTGACACCTCCCACCTGCTGTTTGTTCAAGAAGCCCTGTTGAAGCGCACTGCCAAGCCCAAGCTCGACAATGACCGCATGGATTGGATTCAGAACAGAATCAACCATTTTAAGTTTTCACCTTCCACCTTATACAGCATTTTGGAATGTGGGTTAAAATTCTATTTTACCCGCATTGTGCGGGTTCCAGACGCGCCCTCACCGGCTGCAGCATTCGGAACGGCCATGCACGCAGCCATGAAACATTGGGTCGATTCGTGGACCAAACAAAAACAATGGCTGAGTCTACAGGAAGTGATTCAACAATTCGAGCGTGAAATGTACAGACAGCGACATGGATTTAATGAAAAGCAGTTCAAGTTACGTATGCAGCAAGGCAAGGACCTGTTGCCATTGTATTACGAGGCCAGATCCGCGGAATTTAGAAGTTATGAAGTAGTACTCACTGAAAAAAGCATCAGCGCAGTGATTGAGGGCATCCCCATTACAGGGTTCTTGGATAAAATCGTATTTCATGGAAATCGCGCCACCGTAATCGACTACAAAACGGGAAAACCCGATAACTCAAAAAAGAAAGCGGCTGCGCCGGGACCCCGGTCCTCTGACAAATTGCCCAATCCTTATTGGTTCCAATTGGGGGTTTATCAGTTGATGACCAACAATCAAGCGGGCAAAAGTTGGGATTGCAACATGGCCATGATCGACTGTGTAGAAAAGGATGAGAACGGTGAATTCCCCTTGATAAAATTGCATTTCGATGACGCAGACAATGAGAAAATCAAGCACTGGATTGTGGAAGCCAACCAAAAACTCACCTCTTTGGATTTCATGAATGGTTGTGGAAAATCGGATTGTTATTGGTGCGGATTTGCGAAAACCACCGAACAAGTTGTTTTGTTGCCAGAAGCTGAGGAAGGGTCTGACATTCCCGAATAGAGACTAAACCGTTAAATTCAATTTGCGGCAAGCCTTTTCACAGCATAGCTCTTCTGCTTTCTTCCGGCTGTGGTTTTCTTCTGTAAACCATACTTCATCATCGATGTACAAGGTAACCACATGCAATTCCATTTTACGATCCTGTGCAACCTCATGCTGAAAACGAAAGATCTTCTTTTGCTGTTGGGCCCATTTCATCACCAATGCTTTGTGAGACACCGCCGTGGTCATGAGTTTTTCAATATCGAGGTATTGACCCACCAGGCGATTCACCACAAAATCTCGGGCTGTTTTAAATCCTTTGTCGAGGTATATGGCACCAATAAGCGCTTCCAAAGCGTTTCCACCGATGGTCTTCAGGGCAACACGGTTCTGATGTAGATCTCGCTTAATATCCATGATCTCAACCAGGCCCAATTTACTGGCGAGGTAGGCCAATTGCTCGCGGTTGACGATTCGCGTGCGCATTTCGGTGAGGAAGCCCTCATTTTTTTTGGGAAATTGTTTGAACAACAACTCAGCAACTACGGCATCGAGCACGGCATCGCCCAGAAACTCAAGTCGCTCGTTGTTATGAATTTGCTCGCTATTTTGATGGTCAGACATCGAACTATGCCTGAGTGCCTCTTGGTAAATCCGCAGTTTACCGGGTTTCACGCCCGTTACGCGATAAACTTGTTTGGCAAGGGGGTTACGCGAAAAGAGTTGAACCAAAGTGGAGTAATTAACCTTCGAACTTCTTGAATATCACAGAAGCGTTGTGACCACCAAAGCCAAATGTATTACTCAGCGCGGCACGCACCGTGCGTTTTTGCGATACGTTGAAGGTGAAGTTCAATTTGGAATCAAATTCAGGATCATCCGTGAAGTGATTGATTGTAGGAGGAATCACATCCTCGCTCACAGCCATCACGCAAGCCAGAGACTCTATGGCTCCTGCACCACCCAACAAATGTCCGGTCATGCTCTTGGTGCTGCTGATGTTTAAGTTGTAGGCATGCTCTCCAAATACAGAAAGGATGGCCTTGCTTTCGGCGATATCGCCCAATGGAGTACTGGTTCCGTGCACGTTGATATAGTCGATATCTGAAGGCGTCATTCCAGCATCTTCCAATGCCGCTTTCATCACATTGCAAGCTCCCAACCCTTCAGGGTGAGGCGCTGTCAAGTGGTATGCATCGGCGGTCATTCCACCACCTACGATTTCGGCATAAATTTTTGCGCCCCTGGCTTTGGCATGGTCGTAATCTTCCAAAATCATGGCGGCGGCACCTTCCCCCATCACAAAACCATCGCGATCTTTGTCGAAAGGTCGGCTGGCGGTGAGGAAGTCGTCGTTTCTTTCGCTCAAGGCTTTCATGTTGCTAAATCCACCCACTGAAGGCTCATTCACAGAGGCTTCTGACCCTCCGGCCACGATGGCGTCGGCTTTGCCCAAACGGATATAGTTGAAGGCATCGATGAGGGCATGGGTAGAAGAGGCACACGCAGAAACGGTGGAGAAATTGGGACCGCGGAAACCGTGTTTGATGCTGATATAGCCTGGGGCTATGTCAACAATCATTTTGGGAATAAAAAAGGGCGAGAAACGAGGTGTCCCATCGCCCTTTGCGTAGTCAACAATTTCTGCGAAGAATGTGGTTAGACCGCCAATTCCGGCGCCCCAAATCACACCAATACGGTCCGGGTTGTATGATTGTTGTAACAATCCACTGTGGTTAATGGCCTCATCAGCCGCTACCATAGCGAATTGGGTAAAAGGATCCATTTTTCTGGCCTCTTTGCGATCAAAAAAATCTTCAGGATTGAAGTTTTTGACCTCGCAGGCGAATTTCACCTTAAACTTTTCTGTATCGAAGTGGGTAATCAAACCCGCTCCGCTGGTACCAGCTTGCAACCCTTTGAAAAACGATGGAGCATCGTTTCCAATGGGGGTTAATGCACCCAGTCCAGTTACAACAACTCTCCGGAGTTGCATGGCTTACTTCTTGTTTTCTTCGATGTAACGAACTGCTTCTCCAACAGTTTGAATCTTTTCAGCCTGATCGTCTGGAATGCTGATATCGAACTCTTTTTCAAATTCCATAATCAATTCCACGGTGTCAAGTGAATCGGCACCCAAGTCGTTTGTGAAGCTAGCATCGGTTACTACTTCGCTTTCTTCTACACCAAGCTTGTCTACGATAATGGCTTTTACTTTTTCTGCAATTTCTGACATGATCTTATTTTTTGATTTGAGTTGCAAAGAAACAATTTTTTGATGAGATACAACATTAAAATTATTTTTGTGGAAATACTTTTGTCTATCAAACGCCACAAATCGACCTTTTTAGGGGCTTCCATTGACCTAGCGATAATCGCTATACATGCCCAAATTCCGCCACATTTGATGGCTTGGTGTCTAGATGACACTTTTTCTTCCAGGTTTGTGCGACAAGACCCTCCATTTTCAGTATTTTTGTCTCAGAATACAGAATCAACGCACGTAGAATACTATTGGGAAGGCAATGAAACAGGTTGTGAAATGTGGATTATCGAGAACAAAGGAACCGGTGGAATGCTATACTCAGGAAAACCTACGCCTGATTTTTGGTTACTGATGCGCGGTGCGGAAGACATGGGGGGCATAGAAGACTGGTTGCGAGGAATCAAAACCATCGCTTCGATACAATTGGCCTATCCCTTCCCTGCCGATAAACACAGTAAGTTACATTGGGTAAATGCGTTGAGTCATTTGTAATCGAACAGCAACATCATGTACAAAGGAAAATTCAACAAAACCAAAATTGTGGCCACCATCGGCCCCGCCACCAGCAGCGAAGAAATGCTCGAAAAAATCATCCATGCCGGCGTGGATGTTTGTCGGTTAAACTTCTCTCATGGGGCATATGAATTACACCAAGAAGTCATCGATCGCGTTCGAAACATCAATAATCGCCTAGGGTGCAACGTTGCCCTGTTACAAGATTTACAAGGACCCAAACTGCGCATCGGCAAAGTAGATGGGGAGTTTGTACTTCACGAAGGAAACGACATTTTGGTCACCACGGAAGAGCAAATTTCAACGCCGAGCACCTTGTATGTGAGTTATAAGCGCCTCACCCAAGATTGCAAACCCGGTGAGCGAATTTTGTTGAACGATGGTAAAGTTGCGCTGATTTTTACCGAAAAATTGAGCGACACCACCCTCAAAGCCCAAGTAGTTGCCGGCGGTCCGCTGTCATCGAACAAAGGGTTTAACCTGCCCGACTCCAAATTGACTGTTCCTAGCTTAACCAAGAAAGACTTGGCCGATCTAGAATACGGTTTGAGTCAGGAAGTTGATTGGGTGGCCTTGAGCTTTGTAAGAACGGCAGACGATATCGTAGAATTGAAGCGATTGATTGCCGAAAAAGGAACCCATACCAAAGTCATCGCCAAAATAGAAAAACCCGAAGCGGTTGAAAACA
>JALQWO010000098.1 GCA_023258655.1 Bacteroidia bacterium | reverse complement strand
GAAGCCTGTGTGACGCAAAAAATACCATTCGGTGTTCCCGCCCTGCTTAGAATATGCCAAGGTGCCAGTGGCGCTGTATACCGCCAAGATACCAATCAGCGATAGGATGATGATGACAAACCAAATCCATTTGTCGCCTTTGAAACGGGAAGTGAACTGAGTATTCATGCGGATAGTCGGGGTTTAAAGGTGTCTTACGGCTTCTTTGAACTGACGGCCACGGTCTTCGTAGCTGTCGAACAAGTCGAAACTGGCGCAAGCGGGCGACAACAAAACCACGTCCCCTTGATCGGCCATTTTGGAAGCCACGTGAACGGCCTCCTTGGCAGAGCTGGTGTTGATGATGAGATCTACATCGGCCTGAAATGCTTGGTGGATTTTGATGTTGTCTAATCCCAAGCAAATGATCATTTTCACCTTGCTTTTCACCAGGTTTTTCAAATCAGCGTAGTTGTTGCCTTTGTCTACACCACCGGCGATCCAAATGACCGGGCGGTCCATGCTTTCCAGTGCATACCATGCCGAGTTGACGTTGGTGGCTTTTGAGTCGTTGATGTAGTCTACACCGCCAACTTTTTGAACAAATTCCAAGCGATGTTCCGCATTTTGGAAGTTGGTGAAGCTTTCGCGGATGCTGTCCTTGCGAACGTCCATCAAGCTAGCGGCTACCGAAGCAGCCATGCTGTTGTAGGCATTGTGTTGCCCACGAAGTGTGAATTCTTGCATATCGAGAGTGAATTTTTCTTTTAAAAGGATGTTGAGCGTGCTGCCCTCGCCGTAGGCGCCTTCGTTGGGTTTGGTGTGCAAACTGAAGGGGATGGCTTTGGCAGCAAAGGGGTTGCGCGACATGGCCTCACGGGTGAGTTCGTCGTCGGCGCAGTAGATAAAATAGTCCGATGCATCTTGGTTGCGCGTGATGCGCATTTTGCTGTCGGCATAGGTGTTTACATTGTATTCGTAGCGGTCCAAATGGTCCGGGGTGATGTTGCAAAGAATGGCGATGTGGCTTCGGTAGGTGTCGATGCGATCGAGTTGGAAACTGCTCATTTCCACCACGTAGTAATCGAAGTTTTCCTGGGCCACTTGTCGGGCCAAAGAGCGACCGATGTTGCCAGCCAGTCCCACATTCAATCCGGCTTGTTTGAGCAAGTGATAGGTGAGAAGTGTGGTGGTGGTTTTGCCATTGGTTCCCGTGATGCTGATCATTTTGGCCTGCGTGTAGCGGTAGCCGAATTCTAGTTCATCGATCACTTCGATGCCTTTTGCGATGGCAGCAGCCACAAGCGGGGCTTTGTCAGGGATGCCGGGACTTTTGATGATCAGATCCGCATTGAGGATTTTCTCTTCGCTGTGCTGTTGTTGTTCCCAAGCGATGTTGTGGAGATTGAGTTCATCTTGGTATTTGGGGGCGATTTTGCCTTTGTCCGACACGAATACATCCCAGTTTTGGGCTGCGCCCAAAACTGCGGCACCCGTACCGCTTTCGCCTGCTCCCAATATGACCAATCGCTTTCTCAACGCAGTTTAATCAATGCCAACGTAGCCAAAACCAAAACAATGGTGATCAACCAAAATCGAATGGTGATTTTGCTTTCGGGAATGTTCTTTTTCTGGAAATGGTGGTGTAAGGGCGACATCAGGAAAATGCGCTTGCCCTCGCCAAATCGTTTTTTGGTATACTTGAAATAGCTGACTTGCAAGATCACCGAACCACTCTCTGCCAAGAAAACCCCGCAAAGAATGGGTAGCAACAATTCCATTTTGATGATGATCGCCACTGCGGCCACTGCACCGCCCAACGCCATCGAACCGGTATCGCCCATGAAAACTTGGGCAGGGTATCCATTGTACCAGAGAAAGCCCAAACACGCGCCTATGACCGCGGCCAAGAAAATAACCACCTCGCCGGAATTGGGCACGTAGATAATGTTCAAGTATTCCGATACTTTGATGTTACCCGCCGCATAGGCCAAAATGCCCAACCCTACACCCACGATGGCTGTGGTTCCTGCAGCGAGACCGTCAATCCCATCGGTCAAGTTAACCGCATTCGTCACCGCCATCACGATGAAAATGATCATCGGCACATAAATGATCCAAGCATTGTGTGCGCCCGGAATCAAGTCGGTGTAATTCAAAATATTCTTGGTGATGGGTAAATTGGTTGTAAGTTCTAAATGGTTGATGCTGTGCGTATGGTCGATGGTAACCGCGATGATGGCCCCCAACATCAACTGGCCAATCAATTTGGTGGTGGCCTTCATGCCTTCTTTGTCCTTTTTGAAGACCTTTATGTAATCGTCTATCCCACCAATTACACCCATCCAAATGGTGCTGATGATCATTACAATGACATAAATATTGTCGAGTCTTGCCAACAATAACGTTGGGACAATAATGCTCAGAATGATGATGATTCCGCCCATGGTAGGGGTGCCTTTCTTTTGCATCTGTCCTTCCAGTCCGAGCTCGCGGATGGTTTCACCGATTTGCTGACGTTGGAGCCAACCAATGATGCTTTTGCCGGCGATCAAGGCCAACAACAAACTGAGGATGCCCGCCAAAGAAGCCCGGAAAGAAATGTACTTGAACACGCCAGCGCCGGCGATGCCCAATTTGTCCAGGTGTTCAAACAAGTAGTATAACATGGCTGTAGTTTTATTCGATGAGTTTGAAGGTTTCGCTGAGTATGATTTTGTCGTCAAAAGGATGTTTTACACCCTGTATGTCTTGGTAGGTTTCATGGCCTTTCCCCGCGACCAAAATGATGTCGCCTGGCTGTGCCATGAGAACCGCTGTTTTGATGGCTTCTTTGCGGTCCACGATTTTTACAATGCGTTTGTAATTCTGCGGATCCACCCCGGCTTCCATTTGGTTCAGGATTTCTTGGGGGTCCTCAAATCGCGGATTGTCAGATGTAAGCAAGGCCTTGCTGCTCAATTCGGCAGCCAACTTGGCCATTTCTGGTCGTTTGGCTTGGTCTCTGTTTCCGCCACAACCCACCACGGTGATCAGGTTTACGCTGTTCTTTCTGATGTCGTTGATTGTCTGTAATACATTTTTCAAAGCATCTGGGGTGTGCGCATAATCTACGATAGCGGTGATTCTGTTGGGGCCGCGCAATACCTCGAATCGACCGTTGACTTTGCCCAAAGCACTCATTTGGATGGGCAGTTCGGCATCGCCCTCGGTCAACAAAAACGCGGTAGCGTATACGGCGCAAAGGTTGTAAGCATTGAAACCACCAATCAGCGGCGTCCAGAACTCGGTCTGGTTGAGTTGTAGCTGCATGCCCGTGAAATCGTGTTCCGAAACCCTCACCGTGAAATCGGCGGGTTGCTTCATGGCATAGGTGTAGCGCATCGCTTTGGTGTTTTGCAACATGACCATCCCATTGCGGTCGTCTTTGTTGGTGACGGCCACTGCGGTCGATGGCAATTCATCGAAAAATTGCTTTTTCGCTTTGATGTAATTGTCGAATGTTTTGTGGTAGTCGAGGTGGTCGTGGGTAATGTTGGTGAATACCCCGGCTGCAAAGGGAACGCCGGCAATTCTTCGCTGATCTACCGCATGGGAGCTTACTTCCATAAAGCAATAGTCGCAGCCGGCCTCGGCCATCTGGGCCAATAATCCGTGCAACGCTACGATGTTTGGCGTGGTATGTGTGCTGGGAATGATCTGCTTGCCGATGCGGTTTTCAACGGTGGAAATCAAGCCACATAAATGACCGCGGAGCGTAAACAAATCGAACAGCAAGGTGCTTACACTGGTTTTTCCATTGGTGCCTGTGGTGCCTACAATGGTGATGTTTTCCGCCTTGCGATCATAAAAATTCAGGCAAATCTCGCCCAGTGCTTTGGCGGTATTTTCTACCACCACATAGGCGATATCTTCCCGTTGGGTCAATGGCAACTCCTCGCACAATATGGCACTGGCCCCGGCTTCGATGCAGGCATCGATGAAACTATGGCCGTCAACCGTTGTCCCCCTCATGGCGGCATAGAGGTTGCCTTTCACGACGGAGCGACTATCGATCTGTAAACCAGATATCCATACATCGGCATTGCCATAAACTGTGGCAGATTCGAGGGTGGCGATGAGTTGTTGTAGCGTCTTCATGGATCAATAGGGTTTGAGGATCAGTACAACTTCTTGGGTGGCGCCGAGTTTCGTATTTGGTGCTGGTGCTTGGTCGCTCACCCGCCCATAGCCGCTGTAACTGGCTTTGATGCCCAAATCACTCAACAATTTCAGGGC
Organism: Bacteroidia bacterium; assembly: GCA_023258655.1. Lineage (GTDB taxonomy): Bacteria > Bacteroidota > Bacteroidia > NS11-12g > UBA955 > UBA955. The sequence continues at coordinate 2,046 of JALQWO010000098.1, read as the reverse complement.
GTCCCTTAGGCCCATGCCGCGCAAATCGGGAAGAGTGTTTTCCTGGATGCGCATCGGCTTGAGTTTTACTGAATGGGCTTCTTTGCTGGGTTCAATGTATTGTCCCTGCAGAACGGGGTGGCTGTTTTTGGTCTGACTGTCGAGCATGAGTTGAGAGCTTATGCCGATTTCGTTCAATACCCATTTGGTTTTGACTACATCGCCTTTCAATATGCCGGGCACCTGGGGCAGACTTGCTGTTTGGAGTGCCGGTTGAACTTTGATGTGCGTGCTATAAATGCGGTCGCTGATGTTTTTGAAAATGGGTGCTGCGATTTGTGAGCCCGAGTATCTGCCGCTTTTGGGATTGTTTACTACCACCACAATGGTGTATTGGGGGTTGTTGGCAGGGAAGAAGCCCGCAAAAGAGGCTTGGAATTGGCGGTTGTTTTCTTGGTTGTATCCGGCCTTTCCTTGGGAGAGCCATGCAGTGCCTGTTTTGCCAGCAATTTTGTAATTGTCCGTTTTGATGCCGTTGGCTGTACCATTGTCAACCACCTGCACCAGCATTTGGGTTAGGGTGGCAGCTGTTTTTGGACTAACCGCTTTTTCATTGATGATGTGGGGTTCGATTTTCGACAAGGTTTGTCCTTCATGGCGGATTTCTTTTACCATGTAAGGCTGCATCATTTTTCCTTGGTTGGCGATGGTGTTGTAGAGCATCAAAGTTTGCAAGGGGGAAAGTTTGCTGCTGTAGCCGATGCTCAGCGATGGCAAGCTGGTGCCCGACCATCCCGCCTGATTGGGCGTGGCGATGCTGGGGCTACTGCTCGAGGGGATGTCGAACTGGGGTTTGATGTGCAATCCCAAATCCAACGCGTGCTGCGTGAATTTTTCGGGATCCTTTTTGTAGTGCTGCATCACAAATTTGCTTGTGCCTACGTTGGAAGAAAATTGCAAACACTCGCTCAGGGTGTAGTAGCGTTTTTTGGGTTTTACCGCATCCTCCAGGTTCATGTCGTACCACTTCCACTTACCCCACGAGTTGTCTACACTGTCTGCGGTGTTCACTTTTCCATCTTCCAATAAGGCAATGGCTGATAGCAATTTGAACGTGGATCCCGGCTCAGTGAATTCGCTTACGGCGTAGTTCTGTGCTTCGTAGTATTGACCGTCTTCGCCGCGCTTCAAGTTGGCCATGGCTTTGATGGCGCCTGTTTTGGTCTCCATGACGATCACACAGCCATGGTCGGCTGATTCCGTTTCCAATCCTTTTTGAAGGGCGTATTGGGCGATGTCTTGAATTCTTACGTCCAAGGTGGTGACGATGTCCTTGCCGTTCACTACACCTCGGTTGTTGCCTACTTGGATGGGTCTCCAAGTTTGACCGCTCATGCGCTGTTGCATTTGTGTGCCATTTTTGCCGCGCAACAGTGTGTCAAAGGCTCCCTCCAATCCCACGGCGGTTTTGTCTTTGATGTATCCGATGGTCCGTTTGGCGAGTTCACCCATGAAGTACATGCGTTTGTCCTTTTCCTCGTACCAAATGCCACCCTTAAATTTTCCGAGTCGTGCAATGGGCCAAGTTTTGATGGCCTTTACCTGCTCAAAGCCCAAGTCTTTCGCTATTTTGAGGTAGCGCGTGCGCTTCTCCCGGTGTTTCAGAAAATGTTCTTTCCAGTCGCTCGCACTTCGCTCTGGGAACATGCGCGACATCATCATACTGAAACTATCGATTTTGCCAATGAATACTTTGGTGGTGAGTCCGTCTGCCCGCAAGTCAAATATGACATCGTACTTGGGTACGGAGGTGGCAAGCAAACTTCCATCGTCGGCGTAGATGTTGCCCCGCATGGCTTCGATCTCCACAACGCGGGTATTTTTTGCGCTCAACTCTTCGCGGAATTTGTCGTCGGTACCCAATTGCAATTTGATGGCCGTCACAAAAATGGAAACCGCAAATACCGCCAACAGGGCAAATACGATGTAGGCCCTGACCAAAATGACTTTCCGGGAATTGACTTTAGTCTTGTTCATGGGGTTTTGTCAATTTGATGGGCGGGGTCG
>JALQWO010000097.1 GCA_023258655.1 Bacteroidia bacterium | reverse complement strand
AAAGTGCCGTTGATCGTTAATTTCGATGGTAAGAACAGCATTACGGGTGCCACTCAATACAAGTGGTTGTTTGGTGATACGAAGCAAGCACCCAAGGATACGGCTTGGGGCGCTGCGGTGAGTTATACTTACAAGGATACGGGCAAGTTTTACCCCCGATTGGTTGGGTTGGCTGGCGGCTGTCGAGACACCATCAATTTGGGCGTGGTGAATGCACGATTACTTGGCACAAACCAACTGGGTGAGAATCTCACGGTGAACCTTTACCCCAACCCCAGCGGCGCGGGGAATGAGGTGATATTGAAGATTGCCAACAACAAGCAATCCCGAAACGTAAATGTATACAACGCCGTAGGCAGCAAGGTATCATCGCATCGCATCGAAAAAGGACAACAGCAAATCACACTCACAGCTCAGTCGGCAGGAATTTACTTTATTGAAGTGGAGGGCTCTGAAAATCAAATCAAATGGATTGTGGAATAATTAGAATCGAAAAACAAATTGACCCCTCACTACTTATAAATCCAAATCAAAGATCAAACAGAAACCGCCCAAATACGGATAATTTTATCATCGCCGGCGCTTGCGAGCAAGCGCCGGCCCAACCGAGAAGCTTTACGGCCATCATGATCACCCAACCACGCCAAGGCATTCACGGAGTGACTGTGGCCGAAATTTGGGAATTTCAACCGATCAACCACCTTTAACAATGTATTCTCCTGGGCATCCCAGATTTTTATTGATTTGTCCATCCCACCACTGGCCAACCATCGCCCCTCACCTGGCTCCAACACCAACGCATGAATCGTGTACAAATGGGCTTTTAATTTCTCCTCTACCCCTCCGTCGGCCCCAAACCACCACAACAGCGCATCCCGGCCCCCACTGACCCAACCGCCATCCTCCCTACCCACCAAACAAAATACCGATGGCGAATTCGCCTCAAACCGCTGAATCACCACCCCCTCAGCATTCAATTGCCATATACATCCCTCACTGCCTCCCACCAATCCGCGATCTCCCAAACAACAACGCAAGCTTTTTTGTCCCACTGAAACCCTATCCAACACCTGCATCGCATCGTCAAAAAACACCAACGCCCCGCTGCCCAATCCTACCGCAATTTTGCCATCCAACCATCGCTGAATGAAAAACACCGACGACCCCAAAGCCATCACCCGAGGTGCACTTTTGGCACGCAAGACATACAGATTTCCGGCCTGACTCCCCGCCCAAATTTCACCCTCCAACCCCACCATCAAACTGAACACCGGCTCCGGCAACTGCGCAAACAACACCCCTACAACCCCATCCGGCCCCACATCACCATCCAACGGCACAGACCATTTCACCACCGAACCATCTCCGCCCGCACTCACCAACACCCCCTCCAAATCACACCAAACGAGCGCATAAACCCCTTGTTTATGTCCCTCTAATTTCGTATATTCATTTGCGAGTATCTTTGTGGCCATGCCCATTGAATTGCGTTGGAACTGTCGGTCCGGAACCTGCCTCACCCTGTGGCATATTACCGAACAGCGCGACGAGCTTGCACAAATGTACAACCAAATTTGGGGCGATTGGGTCAACCCCGAAACGCAAACCCAAGGCAGTGCGCACAAACTCGCAGCCCGCAACCTCATCGGCACCGAATTTCCAGGCCACCAACTGGATTTCACAACCCACGGCAAACCCCAACTGCAGCCTCCAACCGCGCATATCAACCACAGCCATGCCGGCAATTTTGCCATCCTCGCCCACCATCCACATCGTTCTGTGGGCGTAGACATCGAACAGTTGAGGCCCCAGCTGCAGCGCATCTATCCCAGGTTCTGCAATCAACAAGAGCAACAAGCCCTAGGACTCAAACCCTCACTCGATATTCTACTGTTGTTTTGGTGTGCCAAAGAAGCCTTGTACAAAGCCATCGGAGAAAAAGGCACCGACTTCCGTGAACACTTACACATCACGTCTTGGCCAAACAGCGACTTAAAATCCAACGCCGCAAACGCTCAAGACCTGCCCAAAGAAGGAGAAATGGAAGCGCATATCACCCTCGAAGGCTTTGTTCAAACCTGTATTTTGCCATATCGTCGGTGGGACAACTACGCCGCCGTTTGGGTAGCCATTGAAAAAGGTTAATCTTCTGGCGAGGTTTTCACCGAGAAACTGAAAACCGAACCCGCGCCTTCGGTACTAATGACGCTGATGGTTTCTCCATGCGCCTCCACGATGTGCTTACAAATACTCAAGCCCAACCCACTGCCTCCTGTGGCGCGGTTGCGATGCTTATCAACCCGAAAAAATCGTTCAAAAACCCGACCCAAATGTTCATGGGGGATTCCGATGCCATTATCTGCCACCTCCACAATCACTTTGGCGCCTGTGCTGCTCAGCCGAAAGCGGGTATTGCCATTCTGGTTACCGTATCGGATGGAATTATACCCCAAATTGGTCAGCACCTGCGACAATCGTTTTCGATCGCCCATCACCTGATAATCTCCCGCGGGAGCAAACACCTGCAGCGTAATGTTCTTCTCTTTGGCCTGCAATTCCAGCGATTCCACCACCTCATTCACCAATCCCAGCATATCAAATGGATGTTGATCTAACACCAAAAAACCACTTTCATACTTGGTGATGGTATCCAAATCAAGCACAATCTGCCCCAGTCGATCCGCATTTTTATTGGCTTTCCCCAAAAAGGACTCCAGTGTTTTTCTGTCGAGGTCGGGATCATCCAACACCGTCTCGATATACCCCTGAATTGAAAAAATGGGGGTTTTTAACTCGTGGGCTACATTGCCGATATAATCTCTGCGATAGTTCTCCAGTCGCTGCAATTGTTGCAATTCCTCTTTCCGCGTTTCAAATAGCGCTTTCAGAGCCGCTTCGATGTCTTCATACGTATTGGATACGGTCTCTTCTTCTTCAGGATTTTCGTCCGATATCATTTGTTGCAGTCGCTTCAGCAGTTGCTTTTCTCTGCGCATCCAAAGCAGCCCTACCATCAACCCCAGCAGCACCGTCACTATCCATAGGATAAAAAAGGCTTTAGACGTCATCCCCAGGGTGGTGAGCAATTGCAATGAAGAAATATTCACGGGTTGCAAGATACACAAACGCTGGTTTACAAGTTGTGAAAATCGCATCAAGTTTCCGTGGTATTTTTGTACTTCATGCATTGGCCAGACCACAACCAACCCGACGAACTTCCTCCGTATTTGGACAAACTCAACCCTGCCCAAAAGGCGGCCGCCATGCAAACGGAGGGCCCCGTGATGATTATTGCAGGTGCAGGTTCCGGCAAAACACGGGTTCTCACGTTTCGGATGGCCTACCTATTGCACAAAGGCGCAGAACCGTTTAACATTTTGGCGTTGACCTTCACAAACAAGGCCGCCAAAGAAATGCGTCACCGAATCGAACAAGTGGCGGGAGCACAAGCCCGAAACCTATGGATGGGTACGTTTCACTCGGTATTTGCGCGCATTCTGCGACAAGAGGCCGACCGTTTGGGTTATCCTTCCAATTTTACCATATACGATAGCGAGGACAGCAAGAATTTGTTGAAAGGCATCATCAAAGAGATGAACCTCGACGATAAAATGTACAAGCCGTCCATGGTATTGGGTAGAATCAGCATGGCCAAAAACAATTTGATTGAGGCCAAGCATTACACGGACAAAGAAGATCTCATGAATCAGGACAAAGCCGCCAACCGTGCTAAGTTTTCGGAAATCTTCACCGCCTACACCAACCGATGCTTCAAGGCCGGCGCCATGGACTTCGATGACATTTTGCTCAACACCTACAAACTGCTCAACAACCACGTAGATGTATGCAACAAATGGCAACACAAGTTCAAGTACATCATGGTGGATGAGTACCAAGATACCAACCATGTTCAATACATGATTACCCGCAAGTTGGCCGCCGTACACCAGAATATTTGCGTAGTGGGTGATGATGCCCAGAGTATTTATGCATTTCGGGGTGCCAACATTCAAAACATCCTGAATTACGAACGCGATTACCCCGATGTGAAGACGTTCAAGCTGGAACAGAATTACCGCTCCACGCAGAACATTGTCAACGCCGCCAGTTCGGTCATCAAAAACAACCAAAAGCAGTTGGAGAAAAACGTTTGGACCTCCAACGACATCGGCGAGAAAATCAAAGTGGTGAGAAATGCAACCGAGGGAGAAGAGGCCCGCAGGGTTGCCGATGCCATTTTCGACGATAAAATGCATTTGCATTTGCCCAACAAGGCCTTCGCCATTTTGTATCGCACCAACAGTCAGAGCAGGGCCTTTGAAGAAGCCTTACGCAGACAAGGCATTGATTACCGCATTTATGGTGGCATGAGTTTCTACCAAAGAAAAGAGGTAAAAGACTTGATTAGCTACTTGCGTTTGGTGATCAATCCATCCGACGAAGAAGCCTTGAAGCGGGTGATCAATTATCCGGGGCGAGGCATTGGCGACACCACCATCAACCGAATTGTGGTCAAATCCTCGGAATTGGGCGTACCCCTTTGGGATGTTGTGGCCTCGGCAGGAAGCATCCCCGAATTGGGTGTTAGCGCTGGCAAAGTGGAAAATTTCGCGATGATGATCAAGAGTTTCCAAACGATGCTCGATTCACACAATGCGTATGACTTGGCGATGCATGTGGCCAAACAGACGGGGTTGTTGAAATTGCTGTACGACGACAAATCTGTGGAGGGGGTTTCTCGATATGAAAACATCACGGAATTGCTGAACGGTATTCAGGAATTCGTGGAAGATGACGAAAGCGAAAAGGAGAAAACACTCGCCAATTTCCTGGAGGATGTGGCCTTGTATACAGACGACCAGAAAGACAAAGACCCTGACCGAGATTGTGTATCGCTGATGACCATCCATGCGAGCAAAGGACTGGAATACCCCGTAGTTTTTATTGTTGGAATTGAAGAAAACCTATTCCCAAGTCAATTATCGTTGCATTCTCGGGCGGATCTCGAGGAAGAACGACGATTGTTCTACGTTGCCATCACCCGGGCTGAAACCAAATGCTACCTCACATTTGCAACCTCTCGGTTTAAGTACGGCAGCTTGGTTCCTTGCGAACCCAGTAGATTCATCCAGGAAATTGATCCACAATACTTAGACATGAGCACGGCGTCGCTGAAATCCGCCTCTCCGTTTGGCGGTTCAGGGGGTGGCGATTTTTCCGGAAGTGGTTATATCGGCGGACAGTATGCCAGCAGAAAGGTGGAGGACAAACCCACCAAAACAGCCAAGTTGTTTAGTGCGAGCAAACCACCCTCTCCACCCGTACCCCCCGCTGACCCCAACTTTGTGGAGGGCGACATCAGCGGTTTGAAGGTGGGCGACAAAGTGCAACACCAACGATTTGGATTTGGGGTGGTGGTAAGCATTGAGGGAGATGCAGCCAGCGCCAAAGCCATTGTCAATTTTGACCAAATGGGACAGAAAACGCTGGTCCTGAAATTTGCCAAAATGCGGATCGTTTAACCCGAGGGTTTGGAAAAGGCTTTAATTGTAATAACTTTGTAATTACATTGTTGCATCATGGAAATCCCTATCATTAAAATTGGCAATTCCAAGGGTATTCGTTTGTCCAAAACCATACTGGAAAAATACAACATCACAGATAGGGTTACCCTCGTGATGGACAAAGATCAAATCCGTCTGGTTCCGGTCGCTCAACCAAGAGCAGGTTGGGAGGATGCGTTCAAAGCAATGGCGGCACAGGGTGATGATGAATTGCAAATCAATGACGTCTTTGACGATGAAGATTTTGACGAATGGAAATAAGACAGTATCACATTGTATTGGTGAATTTGGATCCCACCCAAGGAAGTGAAATTAATAAAACACGTCCCTGTGTTATTCTGTCGCCCAACGAAATGAACAAATACCTGCGTACCGTGGTGATTGCGCCAATGACTTCCGCGAATAAACCTTACCCCACCCGAGTTGTGGTTACGCACAATGAAATCCATGGCCAAGTGGTCTTGGACCAAATTAGAACCATAGATAAATCGCGAATTATTCGAATCCTGGGAGCACTCACACACGAAGAAATTCAACACTGCAAGAGCGTCATACAACAAACCTATGTAGACTGACCTGAACCCCAATAACCCACCCACGAGATTATTCAACGCATCACACTCGAAGAACGAATCCAATTACCGTTGGTTATTCCATTCACTTTCATTATATTTGCACCCCCGTTTTGAAGAAACGGGATTAAAAAAAACACAATAAAGACATGGCAACCAAAATTAGATTGCAAAGACACGGCAGAAAGAAACGGGCTTTCTTTCACATTGTGGTAGCGGATTCGCGTTCACCAAGGGATGGTAAATTCATCGAAAAACTCGGTAGTTACAACCCCATCAC
>JALQWO010000096.1 GCA_023258655.1 Bacteroidia bacterium | reverse complement strand
GGCTACCCCACCCTATTGCAGGAGCAAAACGGTTTTGCCGGTCTCACAAACAGGTTGGTGGCAGGCAAGGCCGCGCACATTTGCTGCGGATTTCCTCAGATGGACAAGTTCTTTCCTGCGGGAAAATGGAGTTTTACAGGGAATCCGGTACGACAGAACATCATCGCGTTGCCGCTGAAGGATACCGAAACAAATCGCCAGAAAGCCCGTGAGCATTTTGGCTTGAATCCCAACATGCCCGTGGTTTTCATCACTGGGGGCAGTTTGGGTGCGCGAACCATCAACGAGGCTGTTTTTGCCGCCTTGGTCGCACTGGGAGAGGCGGGTGTGCAGGTGATTTGGCAGATGGGATTGCCATTCGCCAAATCGCACGGAGAGGCCATCAACCAGCGAATCTCGGATCATCCGCAAGTATTTGGCGGGGTAGAATCTCCTCGGATTTATCATGCACCTTTCATTTACGAAATGGACGAGGCCTATTTGGCCAGCGATGTGGTGATTTCGCGGGCCGGGGCGATATCGATTTCGGAGATTGCTGTGGTGGGCAGGCCGGCAGTTTTGGTGCCTTCGCCAAATGTGACAGACGACCACCAAACGACGAATGCGCGGGTACTGAGTGATTTGGGCGCCGCGATATTGGTCACCGACAAATCAGCGCCGGAGGCGCTGATTACCGAGACTTTGTCGTTGATAAAAGATACGAAAAAAAGGGCAGAAATGCAAGAAAAACTGAAAGGCATTGCCAAGCCACAGGCCACAGAAACCATTGTAAAAATCATTGAAGAATGCCTACAGAAGCGCGGATAATGGATTTTGAGCAGGCCTATTTTTTGGGCATTGGCGGGATTGGCATGAGTGCCATTGCCCGGTATTTGTTGCAGATAGGCATGCCGGTGATGGGGTACGACAAAACGCCGAGTCCGCTGACCGAGGCCCTTGTGGCCGAGGGCGCGGAGATCACGTTTGACGATACCGTTGCGGCTTTGCCGCAACGGGTAACCACCCACCTGGATAAAACTTTGTTTATTCTTACCCCGGCCATTCCCAAGAACCATCCCCAATGGGTTTGGTTGCAAGAACAAAAGGCCACCATACTGAAGCGCAGCGAGGTATTGGGCAGCATTGCCCGCAATGGATTCTCCATTGCGGTGGCCGGCACCCATGGCAAAACCACCACTTCTACCCTGGTCGCCCACCTGCTGAACACTTGCAACATCAACTTCACCGCATTCCTGGGTGGAATATCGTCAAACTTCGGCAGCAACTACATCCGCAAAACCGATGGCATCAACCTACCCGTGGGAGGAGAAATCATCGTCTTGGAAGCGGACGAATTCGACCGCAGTTTTCATCGACTCAATCCCGATTTGGCCATCATCACGGCGATGGATCCGGACCACCTCGACATTTACGGCACCCCCGAGGCATTTAGCCAAGCCTTTGCGGATTTCACAAAATTGATTCGCGCTTGGGGCGGCGCCGAGAAACCCTTGCCTTCAACCGAAAAACCCCACGGCGCCGCCCTCATGCTCCATGAGTCGCTCTCGCTCAATACCCCACCCCATGTTCTTACCTACCGGTATGGACTTCAATCTACCGCCCAAGTTCAAGCAAAAAATGTGGCCATCCAGCAGGGTGATTTCTGTTTCGACTTGCTGCTGAACGAAAAAACCATCGCCCCATTCCGGTGCGGATTGCCCGGCCATCACAATGTGCAAAATGCACTGGCTGCTCTCGGTGTATGTTACGCCTTCCTGGGCCTACCCATCGATGCCCTGCAACAAGGTATCGCCAGCTACAAAGGGGCCAAAAGACGGTTTGAATACATCCACAAAACAACCAACTATGTTGTGATCGATGATTACGCGCACCACCCCGAAGAGCTTAATGCCATTATTGGGTCGGTAAAAACCCTATACCCCGACAAAAAAATCACCGGAATATTTCAGCCCCACCTCTTTAGCAGAACACAAGATTTCGCCGAAGGCTTCGCCGCCAGTTTGTCGGCCCTTGACCAACTCTACCTCATGGAAATCTACCCCGCAAGAGAATTGCCCATCCCTGGGGTTGACAGCACCTGGCTGCTCAGCCTCGTCAACAACCCCCACAAAGCACTCGTTACACCCAGCGGCGTTCTCGAAATAATCAAACACAACCCCGCAGAGGTGCTTCTTATCCTCGGAGCGGGCGACATAGACCGCATTGTTCAACCCATTCAAACCCTCTACCATGAACTGGAAACCCGCATTCAATAAACGACAATGGATGATGGCCATGCTGTTGGTACTGCTGGTCGCTGTCGCCATTTTTTGGTCGTCCATCTCCAAAACCGCCAAAAATCGTTTGGTGGAATCCATGGAAATCACCATTCTTCCCGAAGGAAAAGCACTATTCCTCAACAACACCATCCTTTCCGATTCCATTCAATCGGTCATCGGAAATCCCACCGGCAGAAGTGCCGCTGATCTGAATATCCAGAAATTGGAGGCCCGACTCAACAAAATCCCCGCTGTGAAAAAAGCGGAAGTCTATATCGCCCTGGATGGGGTACTCAAAATCAAAGTGGAGGAACGCACCCCGGTTGTGCTGGTGAGCAATACACTGGGCGAAGAATTTTATCTCGACACCCAAGGTGTCATCATACCCAATTCAACCCCAAAATTTTGTGATGTTTTGGTTGCCAATGGCAACATCCGCAACGTGATGGCTTCGGGCAAAATCATCGCCGGCACCAACGCCCGCAACCTGCTCGCCGTAGCCAAGTTTATCGCGGCAGACTCGCTGTGGAACATGCAATTTCAACAATTGTATGTCGATAATTACAACGACGTGATTTTGATTCCCCGCGTAGGAAAACATAGCATTGTTGTAGGCAACGGCGCCAACCTACCCGAAAAGTTCGGAAACCTACGTCTTTTCTACGATCAAGGCCTAAAAAGCACTGGCTGGGATCGCTATAAAATCGTAGACATTTCCAACCTCAATCAGGTAGTAGGAACGCACAGTGGTCAAGAAAGTGTACAAAAAACAAACGAAAAGTCCAATAAAAACAACAGTAGATAATCGCAGATTAACCCAAAAATAACCCAAGTACAATTACAAAAAAATATGGCTATCAATAACAATATCATCGTAGGACTCGACATCGGAACCACCAAGGTGTGTGCGATTGTGGGTCAAATGGCTGAAAACGGCAAAATCAACGTTTTGGGCATGGGCAAAGCACCCAGCCAAGGAGGCGTATCGCGCGGCATGGTCGCCAACGTGGCCAAGGCAGTCACCGCCATCCAAACCGCCGTTGAGGAGGCCATCAAGCAAAGTCAGGTCAACATCAAAACCGTCTTTGTGGGCATCGCTGGACATCACATCAAAAGCTTGCAGCACCGAGGAACCCTCAGCCGCAAACAGTGGGATGTTGAAATCACCGAAGACGAACTCAACAAACTCGAAGCAGAAATGGAAAACTTGGCATTGTCGCCCGGTTTGGAAATCCTCCATGTACTGCCTCAAGAGTATCGCATCGATGGCGAAGAGGGCATCAAAGACCCCGTAGGTCGCGTAGGTGTGCGGGTTGAGTGCAACTACCACATCATCACCGGTGAAACTTCCGCTGCCAAAACCATTTTCATGGCCGTACGTCGCGCTGGACTTGAAATCGCCGACCTCATCGTTGAGCCTGTAGCTTCAGCCGCCGCTGTATTGAGCGAACCAGAAATGGAAGCGGGCGTGGCCTTGGTCGACATCGGAGGTGGTACAACCGACATTTGTATTTTCGACGACGGTGCGATTCGCCATACCGCCATCATCCCCATTGGGGGTGACCGCATCACCAAAGATTTGCAAGAAGCCTTTGGTATTTTGAAAGACCAAGCAGAGTTTGTGAAAGTCAACTACGGCAGTTGCTACCCCACCGAAGCCATGAAAAATGAAGTGGTGGTGGTTCCCGGCTTGCCAGGGCGTTCTCCCAAAGAAATCTCTTTGTATGCCATTTCACAGGTCATCCGTGCCCGCGTGGAAGACATCATCCAAAAGGTGGATTTTGAAATCGTGGTGTCGGGCATCCGCAACAAACTGGCCGGTGGCATCGTATTGACCGGCGGTGGATCGTCCATGAAGGACATCACCCAATTGTTCAATTATTTCATTGGTTTGGAGGTGCACATTGGCTCTCCCGGACAGCGATTGGGCAAAGGCATGATCGACGAAGTGCGTAACCCCATGTACGCCACCAGCATTGGCTTGGTGCTCAAAGGATTTGAATTGGCCCAAAAACACCAGCACATAGAACTCAACAATGAGATCATCAGCAAAGAAGAGCCTGTAACCCGCGTAAGCGACCCCTTCTTGGACGAAGTGGTGGCTGAGACCCCCACAGCGCCTACCCAATTGGAATTCGGCGATACCAGCGAAGGCCGCAAAGGTGGTTTTGGCTTGTTCAATGGCTCTTGGTTGGGCGGGAAAAATGGCTTGCTGAAAGGCATCAATGATTGGATGAAAGAAGGCGAAGATTTTCACGAGTGAGGTTGAATAATAAAACAGACTATGTCAGTATTTGAACCCGCAGTTAACATTCGCAGAGGCAACCTCATTAAGGTCATCGGTGTAGGCGGTGGCGGTAGCAATGCCGTCAACCACATGTTCCGACATGGCATCGAGGGCGTTGACTTCTATATCTGCAACACCGATTTGCAGGCTTTACACAGCAGTCCCATTCCAAACCGACTTCAACTCGGCGCACAACTCACCGAAGGGTTGGGTGCGGGGTCGATGCCCGATATGGGGGAAAAGGCGGCCATGGAAAACATGCAGCAGATCCGACAAATCATGGAGGACAACACCAAAATGATTTTCATTACTGCTGGAATGGGGGGTGGAACAGGCACAGGGGCTGCTCCCGTAATCGCAAAAATTGCCAAGGAATTGAGCATACTTACCGTGGGCATCGTGACCCTTCCTTTCGAGGATGAAGGACCACAGCGGATCGGACAAGCCCAAGAGGGATTGGAAAAATTGCGCCCACATGTAGACGCACTGCTCACAATCTGCAATGATCGCATCGTAGATATGTATGGCGACTTGACCATCACACAGGCATTTTCTAAGGCCGACGATATTCTTTGCACGGCGGCTCGAGGTATTGCTGAAATCATCACCAAACCCGGACAGATCAACGTAGACTTCATGGATGTTCAAACAGCCATGAGGGATAGCGGTCGGGCCATCATGGGAACAGGCTTCGCCGCAGGTGAAAATCGTGCGGAAACAGCCGTTCGTATGGCACTCGACAGTCCCCTGTTGGACAACACAAGAATTCGCGGAGCCCAACATTTGCTCGTAAATTTTGCTTACGGACACAAAGAGCCCGTGATGAGTGAGATATCCAAGGTGAAAAAATACTTACAGGAAGAAGCAGGTCATACAGCCCACCTGAAAATGGGTATCACCAAGGATGAAAGTTTGGGTGAAGACATCGCCATCACGGTGATTGCAACAGGATTTGAGGTGAAGGCACAAATGGATGCTGCGGCGGAACAACCCCAGCATAACCATGGATTTGCCCAAGGCATGAACAACCCTTACGGGCAACCTGCCCATCCATTGGGTCATTCGCCCAATCCGTATACGTCCAATCCGTATGCGGCCAATCCATCGGCGACCAACCCATCGGCTCCAAGGAATGCGGGTACACAGCCCAATTTGTTCAACACCCCGCCGGCGCAGCCCACTGTGGTAAATCATGTACCATCTGCCTTTCAAGATGATGCCAACGATGAATTCGGGAAAACCGTGCATCAAAGCGTGGACTGGGAGCAAAACGAGGCAATGAATCCCCTGAATGTGGCACCCAAAGCCTTTGAAGGGTCGGACGACTGGAACGAGGACCCAATGTCGCAAATATTCCGCGATACGCGTTTGGAAAACGGTCGCAGAGATCGGGAATCACTCCTGGATAACGACATTGAAATCCCCGCATACATGCGCAAAGGAATCAATTTGGAGGCCGCCCCTCCGAGCCAGAGTCAATTGGTCAGTAAAATCACCATAGGCGAAGAAGACCCCATGAATGCCCGCGATTTAACGGTTAAACCGAATCGCCATTTGCACGATAACGTGGATTGATAGCCAAAATAATCCAACAGCAAGAGAGCCATGCCTTTGGGTATGGCTTTTTTGTTGGGTGAGGGTTTTGCTTGGGTTTGTTTTCAGCGAATGGCTGATTTTCGACATGGATATTGCCAAAAAACTACGAACGATACATTTGCTCGTATGCCTTGGCGATGTTGGCGGCCGCATATCGATTCAAGGCAAATTCCCGGCAATGGTTCTGTATTTCTTGTCGCTCCAATAGCGACAATTGGAGATATTGCGCAATCTGCTGCTGTAGCGAATCTACATCCATTTTGGCCGAGAGAAATCCAGTGGTTTGGGGTCCAACCACCTGAACCATTTCCGGAATCCCTCCCACAGCAAATGCAGCCACGGGCACACCACAGCTGAGGCTCTCCATGATGGTCGTTGGCAAATTCTCCTCATGAGACGTGGTTACGTAGATGTCTGATTGCCAATAAGCA
>JALQWO010000095.1 GCA_023258655.1 Bacteroidia bacterium | reverse complement strand
GTTTTGGCTATGAGGTGAACTTGGACTTGGTGACATTGACACAAAATGCCTCTGCTGAAACGGCTTTTGCTGCCATGCAAGGTGCAATCGATCAATATTTGTCTGGTGAGTACGACCGCGTTGAAGTGGTGTACAACAAGTTTAAGAATGCGGCCACACAAATTTTGGTAAACGAACAGTTATTGCCCATAGCGGCGTCTGCGAGCGAAGCGAGCCAGACGAACAACGATTACTTGTTTGAACCCGGAAAAGTGGCCATTTTGGAAGATTTGATTCCCCGCAGTTTGAATACTTTGTTCTATCGCGCTTTGTTGGATTCATTGGCTTCTGAGCATGGTGCTCGTATGGTGGCAATGGATAAAGCCACTGAGAATGCCGGTGAGTTGTTGCGCGCATTGCGTTTGGCTTACAACCAAGCCCGTCAGGCCGCCATTACTCGTGAGATTTCAGAAATCGTGGGTGGTGTAGCTGCTTTGGAGGGATAAGAAAAAATTTTGATACATGAAAAAGGCGAACCTTCGGTTCGCCTTTTTTGTTATCTGGGTTGCAAATCATGTTTTCGAGAGAATGCATGTATTTCTTAATCCTCGCGCATCACTTCGATGTATTTGTGGGTAGCTTTGATCTTTGCAATCAACTGCTCTAAGTGCAATAAATCATAGATCATCACCTCAATTTTCCCGCCAAATGTGCCATCTTCATTGCTTGAAATGTTGATGCTCTTCATGTTTACCTCCATGTCTTTGGAGATGATGTCTGTGATCCGACTCACAATCCCTACATCGTCGATTCCCCGAACCGCAATGGCCGTGTCAAAGGCTTTTTGATATCCATCGCCTCGCCATTGGGCAGGGATGATGCGGTATCCATATTGACTCATTAAGCGGGTGGCGTTCGGACAGGTAGTTCGATGAATTTTCACCCCTTCCCCTACGGTGATGAATCCAAAAATGGGATCGCCAGGTACAGGATGACAACATTTGGACAGCGAATAAGGCATTTCATAGTCGTCGCCAATGATGATTTGGTCTGATTTTTTTCGCTTATTCCCTGCTGCAGAAGTGGATTTATTGGGTAGCGTTGCAATGGTTTCTGGCGTGTCAATTTGCTTCTTCAACACGATTTTCAATAACAACTCCCGATTTAATCGAATCTGGCCTTCTGCAACACTGTGAAAGAATTCAGCACCCACTTGATATTTGAAATGATGCATCAACTTTTTGATGTTGCTATCGGTAAAATTCAATTGGTGCTTGCGGAATAATCGCTCTAACAATAACTTGCCTTGGTGCGCTTTTTGCGTCCTTTCCGCCTTCAAGGCCTCCCGGATTTTCGACTTGGCACGGGCAGTTTTGGCCACATCCAACCAATCACGGGTAACCCGACTTTTGCTGGTGGTTAGAATTTCCACAATATCCCCATTTTTCAACGGCGATTGGATGGAAACCAATTTGTTATTGACTTTGGCGCCCAACGTGCGTTTGCCCAATTCTGTGTGAATGGCAAAGGAGAAATCCAAGGCTGTAGATCCTGCAGGTAGCGCTTTTACATCGCCTTTGGGCGTAAAAATGTAAATTTCTTCACCCAATAGACTGGTCCGGAATTCACTCACTAGGTCTAAGGCACTCAAATCACTGTTCGACAAAGTTTCTTTTACGGCGTCTAGCCAGTTGTCGAAGGCCATGTCCTGAGGCGTAGAAACAGACTTGCCTCCCGATTTGTATCGCCAATGGGCAGCCAATCCTCGCTCGGCGATATCGTCCATACGCTTCGAGCGAATTTGGACTTCTACCCAACGGCCTTTCGGACCTAAAACGGTGGTGTGTAGGGCGCTGTAACCATTGCTTTTGGGATGACTCAGCCAGTCTCTCAATCGATTTGTATGAGACCGATACATATCGGTAACGATACTGTATACCCGCCAGCAATCGGCTTTTTCCAAAAACAAAGGAGAATCCACGATGACCCGGATGGCGAAAGCATCATACACTTCCTCAAACGGGATTTGTTGTGCCTCCATCTTCCGCACAATGCTGTAAATGCTCTTGGGTCGACCTTTGATTTCCACGATGTTCAAGCCCGATTTTTCCAGCTCTGATTTCAAAGGATCGATAAATTCTTTGACATAGCGCTGCCGAGCATTCTTTGTTTCAGCCAATTTGTCGGAGATTTCTCTGTATAAAACAGGGTTGGTGAATTTGAGCGACAAATCTTCCATCTCCGTTTTGATGGCGTTCAAACCCAGTCGGTGGGCTAGGGGGGCGTAAATAAACAGTGTTTCCGAGGCGATTTTGAGTTTCGTGTTCTCGGATACCGACCCCAGTGTTCGCATGTTGTGCAAGCGGTCACACAATTTGATCAAAATCACCTTTAAGTCATCGCCCAAGGTGAGGAGCATTTTTTTGAAATTCTCCGCCTGTATACTGTGGTCTTTGTCGACTGTTTCAAAAACAGTGGATATTTTGGTGAGCCCATCGATGATATTAGCAACATCTCTCCCAAAGCGATGTTCAATATCCTCTAAGGTGATATCGGTGTCTTCTACCACATCGTGCAGTAAGGCACATACCACCGATGTTACACCCAAGCCCAGCTCTGAAACCGCGATTTCGGCGACGGCAAGGGGATGGAATATGTACGGTTCGCCGCTCTTTCTAACGGTGCCCTCGTGCGCCCTTGCTGCCATGTCAAAGGCATCTCGGACAAGGCGAATTTTTTCTTTGGGGATGTTTTTGCCAAGGCTACGCAATAGATGCTTGTATCGCTTGAGTAGTTCCGCGCGATATGCTTCGTAAACGGGGCCCTGTAACAACGCCATTATTGATTCAAAGCAGCAAAGTGTTTGAAGAACTGGGGTATGGTTTCAATGCCTTTGAAATAATTGAATATGCCATAGTGTTCGTTGGGAGAGTGGATGGCATCGGAATCCAAGCCAAAGCCCATCAACACAGTTTTGGTTTGTAATTCTTTTTCAAACAAAGCCACAATGGGAATACTTCCCCCACCGCGGGTTGGGATGGGATCCACGCCAAAGGTTTCTTTCATAGCCAATGCAGCGGCTTTGTAGGGGATTGAATCCGTGGGCGTTACAACAGGTTCGCCTCCATGGTGGGGCGTAACTTTCACTTTTACACCGGCAGGGGCGATGCTTTCGAAATGTTTTTGGAACAACTCGGTGATTTCGTCGCTGATCTGGTTTGGTACCAATCGCATGGAAATTTTGGCATAGGCCTTACTGGGTAATACGGTTTTTGCACCTTCTCCAATATAGCCACCCCAAATACCGTTTACGTCGAGGGTTGGACGAATCCCGGTTCGCTCGATGGTTGAAAACCCGCTTTCTCCCAACACATCGTCGATATCGAGGTGTTTTTTATAGTCGTTCAAATCAAAAGGAATCTTAGCCATGGCCTCGCGGTCAGCAGCAGAAACTTCCAGCACTTTGTCGTAAAATCCGGGAATGGTAATGTGGCGATTTTCGTCATGCAAGCTGGCAATCATCGTGCACAAAGCATTGATTGGGTTGGCAACGGCACCGCCGTATACACCTGAGTGTAAATCAATCCGTGGTCCAGTTACCTCCACTTCCACATAGCTCAATCCACGCAATCCCACATCGATGCTAGGGATGTCGTTGGCAATCAAAGCGGTGTCAGAAATCAAAATCACATCGGCCTTGAGTTTGTCGCGGTTTGATTTGCAATACGTTCCCAAATTGTTGGATCCTACTTCTTCTTCACCCTCAATCATGAATTTGATATTACAAGCCAAGGCTTGGGTTTGCATCATGGTCTCGAAGGCTTTTACATGCATGAAAAACTGACCTTTGTCGTCACAGGCACCGCGGGCATAAATTTTGCCATCGCGCACCGTGGGTTCGAAAGGAGGTGTTTCCCAAAGTTCATTGGGAACGCTGGGTTGAACATCGTAGTGTCCGTAAACCAATACTGTAGGCAAAGAAGGATCGATGATTTTTTCGCCATACACAATGGGGTAACCGGCCGTTTCTTCTAAAACCACGTTGTCGGCACCTACTTTGCGGAGGTGGTCAGCCACGGTTTCGGCACATTTGCGTACATCGCCGGCGAAGGCAGGGTCTGCACTGATACTGGGTATGCGCAACAAGTCGAATAACTCATTGAGAAAACGGTCTTTGTTTTGTTCGATGTATTGATTTACTGACATACCCGCAATTTACGATGCATTTTTTGGTTAGACCGCATCGCATGCGGGCAAAACAAAAAAATATTGGCCAATCAACATCGTGAAGCGACTGCTGGGATTATTGTATCTTTGTGGTAATTGTTGTTCCATGGAAACCAATACCACACAGGCAGTTCAAGAGCATAGCAAAGAGAAATTCAAACAAGAGCTGTTTGTTTGGGAAATCATCATGTCGGTGGTGGTTTTTGCCGCCATCTTCTTCGCTTTGAAAGCCTTTAAAAAGCACGAGGAAAAGGCCAAAGAGCACAACAAAAAATACAATACTGGCGAGTAATTATCGGGTATTCCTCGGTGTGAGGATAATAAGACGTTCAAATCCCCTTTGTAGAGGCTTTATTTACAAGGGTGAATTCGTGAAGCAGTGTTAAATCGAAACCGTTTTGATGTCGCCTTCTACCACCAATCGCCCCAAGGTTTTTGCTTTTACCTCATCGATGGTAACGCCTGGAGCTAATTCTCTCAGTTCAAATCCACGCTCGGTAATGTCGAATACCCCCAATTCGGTCACCACTTTCTTTACGCAGCCCAAACCCGTGATGGGAAGTGAGCACTGGGGCAACAACTTGCTTTCCCCGGCTTTGTTGGTGTGTTGCATTGCCACAATGATATTTTGGCGGAGGCTACCAAATCCATGGCGCCACCCATGCCTTTTACCATTTTGCCGGGTATTTTCCAGTTGGCGATGTCGCCGTTGTCACTGACCTCCATCGCCCCCAAAACGGTCAAATCCACTTTGCCGGCGCGAATCATTCCAAAGCTGGTAGCACTGTCGAAAATGCTTGCGCCGTTCACCATGGTTACCGTTTGTTTTCCGGCATTAATCAAATCGGGATCTTCCTCGCCCTCGTAAGGAAATGCGCCCATACCCAGCAATCCGTTCTCTGATTGCAACACCACTTCCATGCCCTCAGGGATGTAGTTGGCTACCAACGTGGGAATGCCAATTCCGAGGTTCACATAGTATCCATCGCGCAACTCCTGGGCGATTCGCTTCGCAATTCCAAATTTGTCTAGCATGCCTTACAAAAATACAAATTTTTCAGGTGACAGGCGGGAAATTCGCGGGTATCAGAACGACCATCCACGCAAAATCTTGGGATCGGCCCAATTCTTGGCTCGATCATATAGGACCTTGGCTTTGTCTTTTTGACCAACGGTAACATACAAATCAATCAAGCTCAGCATCGCCTGGGATTCTGGGTTCAACGCCAGGGCTTTCTCATAGGTGCTGATTGCCAGTTTCCACTGTTTATCATGATAATGACAATAGCCCAAATTCATTAACAATTGTTCGTTTTTTGGCTGGTGTTTCAATCCTTGCAAGATCAGTGGTTTGGCTTCTTCAATTCGCAAAGCCCCCACCAAGGCACTTGTGTATTCTGCCAAGAAATCGGTATTTAGCGGCATTGCTTCATGGGCACTGCGGTAATGCTTGATGGCTATCGCCTTGTAATTCCTGGATTTTTCATCCTTCGGATTGACTTTAAAGTAGGCCACACCCATTCTGTACTGTGTCCACGCATCGCCAATCAATGCGTCTCGCTGTTCATCACTGGCCCCATTCTCCCACAGTGCGATCATTTCGGTAAACGACTGTAAATTATACAGATAATGGATTTGTGCTTCGAGTCCAATGACATCCAAAGTGGCCCTTTGTCCGCCATTTTCTGCGTGAAGAATTCGCTTGGCCTCGTTCATGTATAATGCATTGGCATCAAACTTCTCAAAGTAGGTGATATAGGCTTGAAAGAGTTCTGGGCTGCTGGGGTTGGATTGATTAACCGCGTGAAGTCCTATGGGCTGTCCCGATTTACCCAAAGCAGACATCGGCTTGTTGGGGTGTATTGCATTGGTTTTGGAAATGTAATGATCGTGAATGCTTACGTGGGGAATGTCTCGCGTATCGCTGCTGGGCATGTGACAGTTAACGCAAGTGCGGTTGCCCCGCATGGTGGCTGTGAGGCTGCATCCTTCATGTTTGCTTTTATTGGTTTTGGGCTGATGGCAACTCACGCAGGTTTGGTTGAAGCGGTCTTGGTTGGTCTTTTTGACACTCACGTGCGGATTGTGACAATTGATACAGGTGAAATTGATGTTTGCGTTGTATTGGTTGAGGTTGCCTTTGTTCGAGCCCTTGAAGCAGGCACTCATCTGAAATCGCTCTGCATGACCAGCCATGACGAAGGCGGTATTTCCCTTGTAAGAGGGCATGTATACGGTGAAAACAGAATCTAGGTGCATGCCGGGACGAAAATCGGTGAATTTTTTGCCGGGTTTGAGTACGTTATTGCCCTGTAAATGACACCGTTGACAGATATCTACTTGGAGTTTCCATGGCAATCGCTTGGGGTTGACAATTGACCAAT
>JALQWO010000094.1 GCA_023258655.1 Bacteroidia bacterium | reverse complement strand
TTGATCGCAGCGACAATAAAAAAGGCATTCTCCAATTCAAAGAAATTGAGAATTTGCCCATTAAGGAGATTTGTTACGACATCAATGATCGTTGGATTTGCGCCAAACTTTCTGATGGATACGAACTCTGGTTTAAGGGATTTGGGAAATTTAGCAACATCCTTTTGAGAAATTCCCAATCAGCAGAAACCCTTTCTATATTTCGTTTATCGTTAAAATCAGATTGGGAATTCCAATACCCTTCCCACTCCAATTGTGACTCTTTGATCGGCATATCCTCAACCACCGACGGTCATGAATGGAAACATTTGGGACTTTCTGAAAAACCCGCTGATATCAATAGTTTGGTAATGGCACAGTTGGGCTATTTAAAAGATTATTATTTTCAAAAAAACAAAGCCCAAATCAAAGAGAACCTCGAGCGCAAGGTCAAGCATTTACGAAAAATATTGAGTGAATCGAAACGACGATTGAACGACATAGAACAAAGGCGAAGCTACAAAGAGATGGGAGATTTGATCTTGGCCCACGCCCACGCCCTAAAACCGGGATTATCCAAAGCCCTGATCACCGATTATTACACAGACCAGCGCATTTGGATAAAATTAAATCCTGAGCTGAGTGCTTCGGACAATGCCAAAAAATACTATGGGAAGGCCAAGAACGAAGTGATCGAACAGAAGAAACTGCAGGAGCAAATCATCGTCACAGAACAGAACTTGATGGAATCGGAGCAAAAATTAGAGGGTGTATTGCTTGCCGAGGATTTCAAAAGCTTGAAATTGTATCAAAAAACGGTAACCGTCGCACAAACTCAGGCAGATACGCTACCCTATCGAGTGCATGAATATCAGGGTTATCAGATTTGGGTAGGTAAAAACAATAAGTCCAATGACCAAATGCTGCGATTGAGCCAAAAAAACGATCTGTGGCTCCATGCGAAAGATGTCGCCGGGTCGCACGTTATTGTGAGAAAGAAGGGTGTTGATTATCCCCAGGCTGTTATTGATTACGCTGCCGTTTTGGCTGCCAAAAATTCGAAAGCGAAAACACAAAATGTAGTGCCTGTCATCGCTGTGCTACGGAAATTTGTCTCCAAACCCAAAAATGCCGCTCCGGGTGAGGTAAGTCTTCAAAAAGAAGACATTGTGGATGCATTTATCGGATGATTGATTTATGTCAGTTGCCATCAAACGGCCAGTCGTTGCAGCGATTCACAGCAATGAATTGACCCTTTTCATTCAGCGACAATTGGGCCAGGGCGAATTCGGCATCGTGTTCAAAAAATAACCAGGCATTTTTCTGTAACAACCATGGCAGTATCTCCCGCTTCTCATCCATTGTTACCAATGGCTGCACATCATATCCGATAACATAGTTCACCGGTACATGGGCTGCTGCCGGAATCAAATCAGCCATATACATCATCGTGTAGTTGGGTCCATGAATTACCGGAGCGATCATTCCGATGGTATGTCCATTGAACACCTTGATTTCGATACAATTTGCCAGCATATCTCCTTCTGCAACGAAATTCAAGACCCCCTGCTCCATCAGTGGCACGAAATTTTCAACCAAAAAAGAAGGCCGTTCTCTGTCGTTGGGATGATTCGCATGATTCCATTGCGATTCTGTTACATGATAGACCGCATTGGGGAATTTGGGTTTCAGCTCCCCCGCTTCATTCCTTATCACAGCTCCCCCACAATGGTCAAAATGCAAATGCGTCAACAAAACATCGGTTATGTCAGATGGATTCAATCCTACTTTGGATAAAGATGAATCCAATGAGTGATCTCCATTGAGATAATAGTGGCCAAAAAACTTTTCCGACTGTTTATTCCCTATACCGGCGTCAATGAGGATTTTCCTATCCTCCACCTCAACCAACAAACACCGCATGGACCAATTGCACAAATTGTTTTCATCAGCAGGGACCCATTTTTGCCAAAGAACTTTGGGCACAACACCAAACATGGCGCCACCATCTAACTTGAAATTGCCACTGTGAATGATGTGAACTTTCATTGTTAAAAGTCTTGATATACGTCGGTCAGTGCCTCGTGTCCTTCTTCGGTAATCAAAATGGTGTGCTCAAATTGGGCACTTAACTTACCATCGATGGTTCTGGCGGTCCATCCGTCTCTGCGATCCACTTTGGCCCTTGCTTTACCGGCATTTATCATTGGTTCAATGGTGAAAATCATCCCTGGCTTAAGCACCGGTCCCGTGTTGGCATCCGCAATATGGGCTACATCTGGGGCCTCATGAAACTTCAAACCTACCCCATGACCACAGAACTCATAAACAACCGAATACCCATGTTTTTGGGCATGCTGAGCAATGTGATAGCCAATGTTGTTTAATCGGTTGCCGGGAAAGCATTGTTGCATACCAACATGCAAACATTCTTTGGTGGTTTCAACCAATCTTTTGGCATAATCACTCACTTCACCAGCGTAGTACATTTTACAAGTGTCTCCATAAAAACCGTTCAAAATGGTTGTTACATCAATGTTTACTATGTCGCCGTGTTCAATGATGGTATCGTTAGGCACCCCATGACAAATCACATCATTGGGCGATATACAACAAGAGTGTTTGTATCCGCGATAACCTTTGGTGGCTGGAATCGCTCCGTGATCGCGCACAAATTCCTCGCACTTTTTATCGATGTCGATGGTTTTCATGCCGGGAACCACAAATTGCTCCAAATACTTTAGGGTTTCAGCAGCAAGATGGGCGCTTTTGCGAATTCCTTCTATTTGTTCTGGGGTTTTAATAACAATGGCAGACACGAGACTTTTTATGAATTTCCTTTTGAAATGGCTTGAATTACGTCCTGTTTGGTGATGATATGCCAATTACCACCCATATCCATCATCAATACCGCTGCATTGCTTTGATTGATTTTGCTCGATACTTCTTCAATGGTGGCCATATGGGAAACAATGGGATAAGACTTGCCCATGATTTCAGATACTGGGCGTTCCATAAGTGCACGGTTTTTCAAGAGCTCTGAATACAATTGGGCGTCTTCTACAGCACCCACAAAATGATTGTTACCATCTTTAACAGGCAACTGAGATACGCTGTACTTCTGCATCAATCCGATGACATGTTCACACGTATCAGTAGGTTTAACGCTCAATAAAGGCAATTGGGCATGTCCCGCAATGAGATCCAAGGCGGTCGTCAAGGGTTTTGGCGATATAAACCCTCTATCGCGCATCCAATCTTCATTGTACATTTTACCAAGATATCGTGTACCATGGTCATGAAAAATCACCACAACAACGTCTTCTTTTTTGAATCGGTCCTTCATTTGTAACAATCCTGCCATGGCAGAACCTGCACTATTGCCGACAAAAATTCCCTCTTCGCGGGGAATTCGACGTGTCATCACCGCTGCATCCTTGTCCGTCACTTTCTCAAAATGGTCTATGATACTGAAATCAACATTGGCTGGGAGAAAATCTTCGCCAATGCCTTCGGTGATGTAAGGATAGATTTCATTTTTGTCAAAAACGCCCGTTTCCTTATATTTTTTAAACACCGAGCCATAGGTGTCGATGCCCAATATTTGGATATTCGGATTTTTCTCCTTGAGGTACTTGCCCGTGCCACAGATCGTGCCGCCGGTACCTACACCCACCACCAAATGGGTAATTTTGCCCGCGGTTTGATCCCAAATTTCAGGACCCGTCTGCTCGTAATGGGCCTTTGAGTTGCTTAGGTTATCGTATTGATTGGGTTTCCAAGCATTGGGGATCTCGTTCGCAAGCCTTGTACTCACACTGTAGTAACTCCTAGGGTCTTCAGGGTCTACGTCGGTTGGACAAACAATCACCTCTGCACCGAAAGCTTTTAAGGCGTCAACTTTCTCCTTGCTTTGTTTGTCTGTGGTGGTGAAAATGCAACGATATCCTTTGATTACGGCAGCAATGGCCAATCCCATCCCCGTGTTTCCACTCGTTCCTTCAATGATTACACCGCCAGGCTTCAAAAGACCGCTCGACTCAGCATCTTCTATCATTTTTAAGGCCATTCGATCCTTAATAGAATTGCCAGGGTTGGTGGTTTCTACTTTGGCGTAAACAGTACAGGGCAAATCCTTGGTTATGGCGTTTATCTTCACCATAGGGGTATTACCGATGGTTTCCAGAATATTCTGATAGACCCGCATATGGGCACAAATTTACCCTTATACAATGGCTTTTTTAGAAAAATCCACATTTCTGTGCGATGAAACCCTAAGATCAATAGGTTGGCAAAGAAATGAGTGGTAATTTGGCACCTGCAATGTTGTCCAAAAAGACCTGTTTGATTATACCCTGCTTCAACGAAGCCGAGCGTATTCACTCGGATGCTTTCACCATGGCTTTGCAAAGCAATAAGCAATTGCAGTATGTTTTCGTGAATGATGGGAGTAGCGACAATACACTTGATGTCCTGAAATCGTACCGCGAAAATCAAAGTGCCGAAATTCAATCTAGGATCAATATATTATCGTACAAAGACAATAAAGGCAAGTCTAACGCGGTTTTGTGTGGCCTTCAAATGGCCTACCGGGCAATGTACGGAGGGAATATTTATGCCGCGGAGATGGGAGAAATAGAAATCGTAGGGTTCCTAGGAATTGAGGCTGATTATTTGGGATTTTGGGATGCAGATTTGGCAACCCCACTCTCAGAGGTAGATTGGCTATACCAATTCTCTGGCCATGCCACGCCGATGCCTTCTCTGATCATTGGCTCTCGTGTTGCCAGATTGGGAGCCAACATTGAAAGGACTTTGTTTCGACATTACTCCGGCCGTTTGTTTGCGACTTTAATTAGTCAAGGTCTCGGCTGGAAAGTACATGATACCCAATGTGGTGCGAAATTGATGAGCCCCGAAATCATCCCAATATGTTTCAATCGCCCTTTCAAAACTTCTTGGTTGTTTGATGTAGAGATACTGCTGCGTTTGCAACAGCACTTTGGTAAATCAGCCGAAAGCATGGTATTGGAAGTCCCAATTCGCACATGGAAGGATGTGAAAGGGTCAAAAATTGGTTGGGGAGATTTCATCAAGGTCCCCTATCAAATTTGGAAAGTGTTTAGATCTTACAGAAACCGATAAACGCGGGACTACTTAGTCAATGTAAGTGCGTATTTGATTTGTGCCAAATGGTGTTCTCCGTGCCAAGCATACAATCGGATAAGGTCGCTGAGACTCAACATTCTTCCCGACTCAGGGTGTAAAAGTGTTTTGGCCAAATGGATTGCAGGATTCTTCAAGGACTCTAGCAACAACAACGACCATTTTTGATGTAAACCCAACAAAATCAAATAACTCGCCTCATGATGAAATTGGGCATCCGGGGTTTCAGACCAAGCGTTCTCATCATATGGTTGAATCATATCTTGATCTTGGGTTAGTATGTGCTTGGTTCTGATATAGGCATTCAAATGAGCGTCAGCCAAATGATGTACAATTTGTCGCAAACTCCATCCCCCATCACGATAACTAATATCCCATTGGTCTTCCGATATGGTGGATATTACTTTGGCCAATTCTGTAGGGAATTGCTGAATCACCATAACATCATTGAGTAGCGACCCCAGAGAAACAGAGGCTTCCCAATCAAATGGGGGTAAGTTTAGACTATCCGACATATCAATTGATCCATTCAAAGCCAGTATATGGCACAAGCACCTCAGGTACTTTGATTCCGTTTGGTGTTTGATTGTTTTCCAACAATGCAGCAACGATACGCGGCAAAGCCAATGCGGAACCATTTAAACTGTGTGCCAATTCTGTTTTGCCTTCGGAATTTCTAAAACGACACTTTAATCGATTGGTTTGAAATGTCTCAAAGTTGCTAACAGAACTACATTCCAACCACTTTTCCTGTGCTGCCGACCAAACTTCCATGTCGTATGTTTTGGCACTTGTAAAGCCCATATCACCACCGCACAACAACAACACGCGATAATGCAATCCCAATTTCTGCAACAATCCTTGAACATATTTGGACATTTCTTCCAGTACTCCATAGGATGTTTCAGGCTTTACAATTTGTACAATTTCTACTTTATCAAACTGATGAAGTCGATTCAATCCACGTACGTGAGCACCGTAGCTGCCTGCCTCACGACGGAAACAAGGCGTGTAACCAGCATTCTTTATGGGCAATTGTGCTTCATTCAAAATGACATCTCTGTATAAATTGGTGATGGGTACTTCCGCTGTAGGGATCAAATACAAATCATCCACACCACAGTGATACATCTGCCCTTCCTTGTCTGGCAACTGACCAGTGCCATATCCACTGTCTGCATTAACCAACAAGGGCGGTTGCACCTCCATGTAACCAGCTTTGCCGGCCTCATTCAAGAAAAACTGTATCAAAGCACGCTGAAATATGGCTCCTTTTCCTTTGTAAACAGGAAAACCAGCTCCTGTTAATTTTACTCCCAATTCAAAATCAATGATGTCATATTTGGCCGCCAATTCCCAATGGGGCATTGATTGAGCTGACAAATCAGGTTTTGAACCCCACAGAAGCACCTCGAGATTGTCTTCTGGAGTTTTTCCCAGGGGCACTTCATTGGAAGGCGTATTGGGAATGGTTAATAACAATTGTGTAAGAGCCTGATCTCCCGCTTCAACATCAGTTTCCAAAACCTTGATTT
>JALQWO010000093.1 GCA_023258655.1 Bacteroidia bacterium | reverse complement strand
CCCTTTGTTCTGATGGCGATACTGTCGCTTCAACAGCGATACCTTAATGGAAAAATCTTTTTACAAGGCATGCCCGCGATAGCCAGTATGCTGGGATTGTGGATCATTCCCTTCGTGAGCTTTGGTCACGCCAAACGCATGCTGCACCATCGCTTTACACCCAACGATTACTATTGTCAGAACGTCATCACCGATATCCAAGACCTCGAAAAGATTGGCCTTTGGCTGAAACAAAATAACAAAGAGGATTTGGAAGTCTTTGTGGCCTTCGACCCATCACCCAATACCGCCCTTTACGCCTTGCAAACCAAAGGCGTGCGATTGGCCCCCGATTACCAACCCGATCTCGCCAAAGAGATCTACCAATCGAAATTGCAGCCCATACCTTCAGATTATCCATGGAAATCGAAAGGCAGAAAATTGGGCTATGTGGTCACCAATGATACCCGACGATGGTTCGCCGAATATGCCAACATCGCGGTGCCCATGAAAGATACCCTTCCCCTAACCCGCAGTGGGAAGTGGGCAATTTATCGAATCACCAATTCTGAAAGTTTAAAAATTATCGACGCAGACAATCCTGCACCGTGCTGCTTGTTTGGCATAGCCCAAGCTTCCAAGCCCTTTAAATCTAAGCGGAAAAATGTCTCTCCCAAACGCTGAATGGTTGTCTCGAAATTAACGGCACAACCCAAATCATACGTGTCAAATCCACCGAGGGCCACATAGGGATTCAACGTCAAATAAGTCCATTTTTGATCGCCCTTGGACATCCAAGTTTTTTCCCATGAAACCCTACCAGATACACGATATCCGGGCACATTTAAGTACGTGGCATTTAGGCTAAAAAACTGATCTTTGACCTTGATGTTGAACAAATCGGCATACAATGCAAATGGCGTTAATACAGTCCCTGAACGCGTCTGATCTTGAATCTGTAATCGAGAAACCGCTGAATCGCGCTGATTCCCAAACCAATTGCTCAACTGCAACTCTTTGGCATTGACTACAGCCTGTTTCAAACCAACCATGTTGGTATTCGACTCACCCGCAACAGACAAGCCACGCATCGATGCGTCCCAAACATAACCCCGGCTCTGCACCGCCACTTTGGGCATTTGAATAAAACCAAAATCCTTGACTCCTACGCACAAATAATGGGTCCTCCCCGCATGCTTAAACGTACCCAAACCCCTGATTTTAAACATTCTATCAAATCCAATCGCCACACCTACACCCTTGCTTAACCAAGGCTCATTCCCTACGCTCTGACTGTAAAATCGACCATTGAAGGCCAAAGAATCGCCGGAAGCACTGGTAAACAACGACATGTTTCCGGTCTGCAATCGAGAAAACGAAGTTGCCTGTAACAAGGATACTTGAAATCTCAATTTTCCTTCAAAACGAAAATCAACGGCATTGTAACCTAACACCTGAAATTGGTTGTCTCCCACCGCCAACGACCGACCCCTATAATAGCCATTGCCCCGAAAAACGAGGCGATACGCATCATCCGTGAATCTCGCCCCAACCGATTGAACAGAACGAACGGAAATGGCGTTGAAAGAGACCTTTTTCGGCGAAACACTGGATTGCGCCGTGGAAGATGTGCGCAGCGCACCTCCAACAAACCGAGTATGCAGCGGATAAACCACCAATGATAACTGCTGATACATCCCCGCTCGGTTGTTTCCCTTCAAGTGAGACTCAACATCTTGCGTGACATCTGAACCCACATAACCACCCAAGGCCAATTTCCCCATCATCGAAAAGGGCAAGACATTTGAGCCACTGTTAAAATTGTATCGGAAGAGCTCCCCAGCCGCAATGGATTTGGGTGTATTCGGCGTCACTTCACGCGGTGCTGGCTTCATTCCCTTTTCGTCAATCGCAGAGGCCTCCAACCCAGACGTACAACCCAGTAACCACAACCCAATGATTCCCAATCGCCTCATCCTATTTGCCCATGTTAACTTCATACTCAAAATCGATGACCGTGGACACAGAAATCGTGCTCACATCGTAAATTTTCTGCATCTGACCCGACCCCAAAAAAGTGGTTGTGATAGCAATAAACTTGGCCTTTTTCAACGCCTCAATTTTGTCCTTGCCCAATCCTAGCGTAAAAAAGGTCTCGCCCGGCTGCGTAGGATACCCGTTGACATCTGTAACAGCAGGTTCTATCACTTGATCCGATGGATCAATGTCTAATTGGGTCAAAGATCCCATTTCGGCATCCAACAAAGACATCTGCAACTTAGCCCCAATGGGAAAAGTATTACTCACGTTGACTTCCATCTTGGCCGATTTGATGCGTGAAACATCGCCCATGGTTTGCAAGTCGATGGCCTGCGTATCGCGAAGAACAAATTCACCCACAGAAAAATTGGCAGGAGCCTCTACTTTCAAAAAGATATCTACCCGGCTGTTATCAAACACAAAGTCCTTATACAAACTCACATTTCCATTGGGATTCACCTCCATGTCAATGTTATAATCCAACATCTGCGGCAAATTCTCAATAAACGTCTTGATGTTTGAATTGTTGCCGTCAAGCACAACCTCGGAAACAGTGTAGGCATCCCTCACAAAGGGGGGAGATGTGATAAAAATATCATTGGCCAACGGCGTAGCATTCAATGCCACGGAATTCTTTGTAAATACATTCTCGCCCTTCAATGAATTTACTTTCACCCTTCCATCCGCTCCAATGCCATTTTTCACCACCAAGCTCACCTTGAAATCTTTGAATTTAAAATCTCCATTCAGTCCTTTGAACAAATCAAAAGGTGCCTTTTGATCCCCTGTCTGCGTCAGCGATTGACCCATATATCCAATGGCATAATCCGGCACCAACGATTCCATGCGGTACTCCAATCGAATACTATCTCGCAAGCCAATGGCCACCTTCCTGCCTGAACTGTCTAACCGCACAATCAAAATTTGGTGGAATGTATTCACAGTATCTTTTACGTCGGGATCCTTCCCCCGAAAATCAATGATGTAATCGGTCAAGTCAAAGTCTTCAAATCGCTTGCTTGAACCACCCGCAGGCGCGGCAGGTAACTTCACGATGCTCGACAATACCACGCCGTTCTTTTTGGCACTCGGTATCTCGAAGTACATGGTCATGTCTTCCTGAATGGTACTCACCAGATTGATCTTCAACTTTCCAGCCTTAGCCTTAAAATATTTCACCTCTGCCCCGCCCATGTAAACGGTGAGTCCCTCATTTTGCTCAATCACATTTTGTGATGGAAATGCGGCTACCGCGTATCTAGGGCGCAACCTTGAAACTGTCAATTCCACATCCACTCCTTTATCCGCATCAATCAATACCGGACCATTGCTGGCCTCGGTTGTCAACCGTTTGATACTACCCTTTAATTGCTTGGTCACTGTTTTATTCCTTAGGTCGATGCGTTTTGTCACCTTTCCATTCATCGGAATATTGGTAAAGGAATCATACGCCACTTGGCTGTTGTCGCCCGCATTGTTCAATTCAAAAACCACCAACTTCACATTCACCGGTAAATTGTTGGCAATACTGATGTCCAAATAACCGCTGTCAAGAGTTGCCGTCTCAAAAAATGCGCTGGCATCAATGTCTACGGGGGCCAAATTTCCTTGGTTTTGCTCTGGGATATCGGCCGTTTGACCGTTGAGCAACTTAAAAATAGGGTTAATCTGTCCGAGCGTAATTTTCTGTACGATGGTTTGGTCGTTCAACTTCAATTTTTTCAAATTGAATGAGGCGGTGAGCCCTGTATCATAGGCCCTCACATTGGCCATGCGATAACTGTAAACCAAATTCTCATAGGTCAATGTGTAACTGCTATCCGAAGGCGTTTTTCGTAGGAATTTTGCATCAATTTGACCCAATCCCAACTTGGTTTTAAACAGCGGCGCAACCACCCGATTGTCCCATGATAACGGTTCCCGTTTGCAAGCGAACATCAAAACTATAATAGCAATTGGCCAAATGAACTTGGTGAGTGTCTTCATTTTGGGTACAATTTAGTCATCATCCATGGTATGTAACAAACTCTATCCACGAAATTAGACTTTTTCTTACCCTGGATATCCTTGAAAATCCAAGGTGTATTTGGATCGTTACAGATTGACAGAAAAATAAATGCCCGTTCCCCACAACAACACAGAAACTGTCATTAAAAACATCAATCGAAAACGGTTCGATTCCATGGTGGTCAATACCAAACATCCCACAGGAATGCTGATGATTATCGGTGCCAGAAAAACCAACAAATACACCCCACCCTTTCTTTTCGCCAATACAATCAGACGATTTTTCTTGCTAAACTTCTTCAAAGGATGATCCACTCCACCCCGAGATCGCTGAAAACGCAGCCACCGGGCTTGTATCCAATGTCCCAAAAAAATCCAAATGAAACTACCAAAAATCCCACCCAATGCCGAAATAAACCAACCCAGCAAGTCATTTTCTACAAAGGCAATAGCCCAAATCAATCCCCCAAGAAATTTGACACCGCTAAGCAAAAAAATGCCCACCAAGTGCAAAAATCCTTCGTCCGTCAATACTCCCAAGATGGTCATTTCAATTTTTCACCAATTTACGCCTTGCCGACCAAGCTTGAATATTTATTTGCAAATTTGTGCGGCCGACTTGCTTTGAAGAAACAATTAAAATATGCTTGGGTTTTCGTTTGCCTATTCGCATGGGTAACAACCGGTGCTGCGCAGGTCTTTGAACCCAATGCACCCGCATCACGGGGAGATTCTTCGACGATCAAATCAGACACCACCGCAAACAAACCCAAATCCAAGGTTCTACCCAGGACAACAAGTATTTCCGACTTCCTCGAATTTAATGCCGCGTTGGAGCCCTACATATGGTGGTTTTCAAATGCTGTCAAAAGAAAAACCAAAAATCCCAAGGATACCTTGATTTACCCCTGTAACGAAATCGACACCGCACAGATTAGGGTCAATCAATATCGCAGTCAAGGACGATACGGTTTGGGGTTTTTACAACAGTTCAACCTGGGAGAGCCCGGAAGCCCCGTTTACAACGGCTTTGAGATCAACACGCTGCAAGACATCGTGAACCCAGGCTGCAACCCATTTGGTTCGCAAATCACCCGTGCACGCGACATGAATTTTTACCGTGCCTTTGCACCTTTCACAGAATTCAACTACTTACAAGGACCTGGAAAAACCATCGCGCTGAACGCGCTCCATACCCAGAATTTTAGTCCGGGATGGAATGTCACCCTCGATTATCGCAGCATCATCAACCAAGAGCAATACACCGGATCTGGACAAAACAACCAATTCCGCAACATCAAGTTGGGCAGCTTGTATCAAAGCACAAACAACCGATACAAGCAAATCATCGCCCTCACGTGGAACCGATCCAGCAGAAATGAAAATGGCGGACTTGCCGTTGATTCTCTCTTCTTCGTTCCGCAATCGACAGAAAAATGGGGTATGCGAACTTTGGGCTTTTACAACCCTACACTCACTACAGCCGCCTCCAAATTCAAACAGTTTGAGCACCTATTTAGCCATAAATACTATCTCAACAAGCATTGGGCAGTGAGTCAGGAAGTGGCTTTTCAACGATTGACCTACGAGTACAAAGACAGTAAACGCGACACCAACTACTACGGATCAACCTATTTCGATAGCAAAACCAAAACAGCCGATAGCAATGTTTGGCACATTTTCACCCACAAAACGGGCATAGAATACTATTTCCCAGGAATGCGACAATACAGATTTTCTTCACTGAGTTTAAATTATGTTGTCCAATCCCAAACTTATCAGTCCAAACAGAGCCAGTTCAATGACAACTTCACGGATCCAACGGCCTCCCATTCTGTGGAGTTTGTTTCAAAAGGCTATGGTAAGTTTATTCCAAGAATCAACACCATGCATACATTGGCTGGATTTGGCAAAGGATCAAACCAAACCACGGTGGGGATGCCAATTTATCATAAAACCTACCATTACAATTCCATCAACGACCCAGTCCAAAATTCCTTTGATTCCTCTAGTCGCATGTATATTGATGCGCAGAGCGTCGTGGGTCCTGGAAATAGCAAATTGTCTTGGGGTGTTCTCTTTTACTATTACAATCAATTTCAACCAGCAAGCCTGCAACAACAAGCATTCTATTCCAACCATTTCTTGTACAACAAAGAACTGTTGTTCACAGGCAACAAAAGCAATCAGGCCTTTTTCTATTTAACAAAATTCAAAAAGCCCGATGTGGCCAAATTGAAAACCCCAAACCCCGCAAAAAACCAAAATGGATCACCAATTGCAGATACACAAAAGGAGAAATTTCATACCTCTTTCACCATTCAAAACGGCACTTGGATCAATCCAACCATGTCCATTGATTCCGTGCCCGTAACACAATTAAATGATGCCCAATACATGTCGTTTATCCTTGGTTTTAATTGGAATTTTACTAAATTTTCAATAAACCAATTCATTTCCAATAAGACATTTAAACCCTCTGAATTAACCAATTTGTTTAATTACGGTGTGCCGGTTTGGAAATCCACAACTTCCCTCCGTTACAGAACCCCTGCATTCCATCATGCCATGGATTTAACCTTGGGGGCCGACATCCAATACACCTCAAAATTTCAAACCACATACTACCGTCCCGATGCAGCTACCTTCGTGGTAGACGCCAACAAAACAGAGTCGGGCAATTATTTTGAAATCGACCTATATGCCGTTGCACGCGTTCAAACCGTGGATGTAT
>JALQWO010000092.1 GCA_023258655.1 Bacteroidia bacterium | reverse complement strand
CCAAAATAATGGGATAGGCCAATTTTAGGGTTTCAGCGATTTGGGTTTTGTATACCGTGAAGGGATTTTGCATGGGTGTAAGGTGCAAAAATAGGGCAAATACCACCCAAAACGACCTGCAACGAAGCGTTTCGTATTAACTTTGCCGCGTGGTAGACGTATTATGGGAAGACAATCACCTATTGGTGATCAACAAGCCAGCGGGTTTGGCTGTTCAAGGCGATTTAACAGGGGATATACACTTGTTGGATTTGGCAGAACGCTACATTGCGGAAAAATACAATAAACCCGGAAAAGCATATATTGGATTGGTACACCGCCTCGACCGTCCCGTGAGCGGCGTTGTAATCTTGGCAAAAACCTCAAAAGCACTTACCCGCATGAATGAGATTTTTCGGGACAAGAAAAACACCAAAATCTATCACGCCATTACCACCAAAGCCCTCCCAAACGAAGAGGGCACCCTTACGCATCACCTGCTTAAAAACAGTGAAACGAAACGGGCTCACGCCTACAATTCCCACAAACCCGGCACCAAACCTGGCATTTTACACTACAAATTACTCAAAAATTTCGCGGGTCGATCGCTATACGAAATACGCTTGGAAACGGGCCGTTTTCACCAAATTCGCGCCCAACTCTCCAAAATGGGCTGCCCCATTCTCGGTGATTTAAAATACGGTGCCACCGAGCCACTGCCAGATCGCTCCATTGGATTGCACAGCAGAACGCTCATCACACCCCATGTGGTGGCCTCACAGCCATCCATCACAGTGACAGCCCCACACCCCAAAGGGACTTGGTGGTGGGATCTGTTTAAATAATTTGCAATTCCTTTTCAGGATCCCAAAAAACTTGATCGAAGTGTTGAACCTGGTCGTTCACGACAACAATGCCCTCAGCCTTGAGTTTTTCTTCCATGGCGTCACAATCCCCAAAATGTGCTTTGCCACTCAACATGCCCAACCGATTCACAACCCGATGTGCCGGAACCGAGGGTAACACGCCATGAGAAACATTCATCGCCCAACCCACCAAACGACTACTTCGCGCGGCCCCCAAATATTTGGCGATGGCGCCGTAGGATGTCACCCTTCCATGAGGAACCAATCGCACCACATCGTACACCTTTTCGTAAAAAGAATTGTCATTCATTGGCAAACAACAAAATTGGAACAAAATTTGTCTATTTCGAACTCGATTGCAACAACTATGAAAATGATTCTCACGCGCAACTGGTCAGTATACGGAATTTCCTGCTTCGCCCTCGTCATCGCTGCCTGCGGCAGCACCCAAACGTTGAGTGCCCAAAAAGGGAAAAACAAATCCAAAGACAAAGCACCAACAGTGGTTACTCCGTCAAAATCTGCACCGGTAGAATCAGTCAATGCCAGCAACAATGTTGTATTTGGAGCAACAGCTGTTAACCCCGACGGCAACCTCTCAGAAGAACAGCTCAACGAGCAATTGCAAACCAAACTCAAATTCACGCCTTACACCCGCACGGCGCCCGTAAAGCCCAACGTGTTTGGCAACTACCCCAAATTAAAAAATGCACCCGCTTGGGATGGTCGCGAACCCGGCAATTACAGCATTCGCTTCAAGTTCAAAACAATTACTCCGCCAAAAGCCACGCCCAAAATCACCAACATTTACGCGGGCGATACCGTTTTTCTGGCCGACCACAACATCGGCGGAAAATACCTTCGCGATACCGCAGTCATTGACAAAAACGGGGTTGCCCAATTCATTGGCACCAAGAAATTACAACGGGGGATGTATTTGTTTGTGTTCCCCAAAAAGCGGGATTATTTCGAATTCATCATTGATGACGATCTCGATTTCCAAATTGAATTTGATACTGCTTGGAGCACGCGAGATTACTATAAAACAATGACTGTGAGCGGTTCAACCGAAAATGCGGCGTTTGTTGAATACCAAAAAGGCAAAGTAGCCGTGATTGAAAAGTTGATGGCCATCGATCAAATCATAGAATCGGATTCCATGGCTCCTCAGAACACCAAAGACTCCCTCAATGCCATTCGCGATCGATACCTCAACGAAAAAGGCAACTATGATTCAGCCTATATTTTGAAATACCCTGGTCATTTGCTTTCGAAATTCTTGGTGGCGATGATCAACGTGCCTTATCCCGAAGTGTACCCTGTGATGTCCGATGGCAGCAAAGACAGCTCCTTCCCCTTGCGCTGGTACAAGAAACATTACCTAGACCACATGGATTTTGGGGATGACGGACTGCTGAGAATGCCCGTGAACATCGTGAAACAACGTCTTGATTTCTACTTCGACAAAATCATCGTTCCCGATGCCGACAGTTGTATGATGGTGGCCGAAAAACTGCTAGACCAGTGCAAGAATACCATTGAGATGGAAAAATACATCATCTGGTATTTGACAAACCGGTTTGAAAGTTCCAACATCATGGGCTTAGACAGGGCGTTTGTGCGCATGGCGATGAGTACCTACTGCCAAGGCAAAAGCTGGTGGGTAGATAGTGCCACGATCAACAAAATGTGTGAAAATGCCTTCCGCAGAGCCCATACCCTCATTGGGGAAACGGCTCCAGAACTGGAGCTGAAGGACATCAAAGGCAACTGGGTAAATACCCAAAAAATCCGCGGCCCCTACGTGGTGATGATTTTCTGGGACCCCACTTGTGGACATTGCAAAGAGGTAATGCCCAAATTGGCAAAAATCTATGAGGCCAACAAAGACAAAGGCTGGAAAGTGATTGCTTTGGCGAGTGGCGACAAAAAGAAAGAATGGGAAGAGTATTACAATGCCCATCCAGAGACCCAAGGCTTCACCCATTTGATTCGGGGCGAAGTGCAAAGCCAGAAATATGCCGATGCATTATACAGCTATTACGTGGTTGCTTCGCCAACAATATATGTATTGGATGCAGATCGAAAAATTGTGGCCAACCGCATCGATGTAGATAAAATGGTGGAGTTCTTGAAACATCTCGATGAGGAACGCGCCCAAAAATCGGCGACCGAAAAGAAGTAGTTTCAGGCTCTGTGAATCACTGCCGAGCGAGCATCGGGTCAGGGCAAATTCATGCCATGCTTTTTGGCCTTACTGCGAACATCCTCATAGAAGGTCCATGGGAACGCGGTGAATCCAATGTAATAAATCGGACCTGAGAAATTCCGGCCTCCTGGGAATAGGGCAATACGAGTACCCAAACCCCCACCCACCCCAAAATAACGGAGGAATCGCACCGAACCATAGGCCCCAAATTCAATGGGCATGAAAAACTGTTGTTTGTTGGCAATATTGTCGTTGGTGAGATGATCCACCGTGCGAATCCCGCCGCCCAATTGGGCAAAACCCGTCAACGAAAATCGATGTGTCTTGTAAAAACGATACTCATACGTACTGCTCAAGTAATTGAACTTGTATTGCACAGAATCCTTGCCATTGGCTTGTTTGTACGAAGTGAAATAATAACCCGTGTACGCAGAAATTTTACCCCAACTCAATCCATAACGCAATCCAAAAACATTGACCGGGTCTGCAGAGATGAAGGAATTGCGCGAATCAAACCACATGCTGTAAGAAGGGGTCTGCGCCAAAGCCATGGTGATACTGTCTCTCAAGTTCCACGGCATCGTATCCATGGGTGTATCGGTGGACAAATCTTCGGATTGTGCCATTGCCAGCGGCGTTGTACAAACAAAGACCATCACCAAAACCCAGGATTTTGCGTTCACAAGGCAAAGTTCTCCTTTCTGCCTTGAAGCCTGTCCACAACTTTATCCCCCTGTCTTATCAATAATTCGCCCCAAACCAAAGATATTCGAATCATGAAGTCGTTGTTTTTCGCATTCACTGTCCTTTCAGCCACTTGGGTAAGCGCCCAAACCACACCCAAATTCAAACCGCAAGCGGGCAACTGGAGTACCGAGGCAACTTTTTATGCCCAGACGGGCAGCAGTTTTTTGCGTTTGGGACTCAACGACATCAAGGTTCGGAAATTTACCGGCGATCAACAAGCACTGCGCATGAGAATGCTTGCCACCAAAAACAATGAAACCACCGTGATCGTAGGTACCCAAGGAAACATGGAGCGTAGCATCAAAGAAGGAAGCATTTTTATTGCACCAGGATTTGAGAAACACCTCAGTGGTACGGATCGACTTTCACCCTACTGGGGCTTGGAGTGTGTGATAGGCAAAGCCTTTTATGAATACAATTTGACGAATTCCACCAACGGACAAACCTTTTCCAATGGAGGAAATTTCAATACCACCACCAAGAAGGCCTTTTCAGTGGGTGCCAATGCTTTCGCCGGGATTGATTTCTATTTGGGAAAACAAATTTTCATCGGGGCAGAGGTTGGCTATGGCATTATGTATCAACAATATGGAGAAAGTGCTGTTACCATCACCAACAATGGCACAAACGTAGACAACCGAAACGTACCTATGGGTAAGAATTTCGGTCTCACCTTGATCGCAAATCCAGGAATTCGTTTAGGAATTGCCTTCTAATTCGTGTGTTTTTTACACTAAGTGATGGTGGAATGCTATTTTTTTGACATATTTGGCCGTAATTTGATACATTGATTATGGCAACCAAACCAGTACAATTCGCCAACAACGGCAACGATTTCTTCAACGAATTAAGAACCCAGGTAGACGCATACTTCACCACAAACAAAATTTCTAAAAATGGAAACTGGTTGTTGTGGAGTAAAACCGCCTTTGCGCTCATTTTAACGCCTGTTTTGGTGGTGCTGGCGTTGAATATCCCTGCAGTGGGAATTCCCATGCCCATTTGGGGCAGCATTTTACTGTTCATGCTGATTGGTCAAATGCATACCTTCACAGGATTCAACGTGATGCATGATGCCTGTCACGGCGCTTTCTCCTCCAAAGGCTGGGTAAACAAATTGTTCGGCAATTCATTGGGCTTGATGGGAAGTCATGCCTTCATTTGGAAGTTTAAACACAATACATTGCACCATACTTGGACCAACGTGGATGGCCTCGACGATGATATTGCCAAAGCACCTATTTTGCGCCACTGCGAATCGCAGCCATTCAAACCTTACCACAAGAATCAACACCTCTACATGTTCTTCCTTTACGGCATCTCCATCATCTTCTGGATGTATGCCAACGATTTCATGAAATACTTCAACCGCGCTGTCAATGAACAACCCATGCCCAAAATGTCTTTTTCTGAGCATGTGATCTTCTGGACAGCAAAAATTGGCTACACCTTGATTTATGTGGTAGCGCCCTTATATTTCTTGGGTATCGGATGGGGCTTGGTGTGCTACATGGCGATGCAGATTTCCATGGGTATCGTGTTGAGCTTGGTATTCCAATTGGCACACGCCGTGGAAACCACCCATTTCGAAGATGGGGTTGAATACAACATGAGTGGCGAACGCATTCCCAACGAATGGGCCATTCACCAAGTAGTAACCACCAATAACTTCTCCACCAAATCGGCGTTTGCCACTTGGTTCATGGGTGGATTGAACTTCCAAACCGAACACCATTTGTTCCCTAGCATTAGCCATGTTCATTACCCAGCCTTGAACAAAATATTGGTACCCTTGTGTGAAAAGTACAACGTGAAATACAACGAGATGCCCACCTTTGGTTACGCTGTTCGTTCACACATCCGCTACATGAAATCTTTGGGCGAAGCGGCATAATTTGCCAATTTTACACCCAATTATCCCTGTTCACTATAGATTTCTTCAATTAATCTCTCCAAAAGGTTGTTTATCTGAAAAAGGGACTTATCTTGCTCACTCAATTATATTTTAAATTTTAAATACCAATTAATGAAAACAGGTTCTGTTAAATTCTTCAACCACAGCAAAGGCTATGGTTTCATCATCGACAACGAAGACGGTCAAGAGTATTTCGTGCACGTTACAGGTTTGAAAGACGAAATTCGCGAAGGCGATACCGTTAATTTCGAATTGAAAGACGGCAAGAAAGGTTTAAATGCAGTGAACGTAAGTAACGCTGGATAATCACAAATCATCTTCAAAAAGAAAGGCCTCGTCGATGACGGGGCCTTTCTTTTTGATATTGGTCTTAACAATGCCTTTCCCCACAAACCCCATCACTCAAAACGCAACTTCCAAACCATCGCCGCGGGCATGTCGCGGTAAGATTCCGGTCGGATAATTTTACTGCCCCGCGGCCCCACAGATTCTACTTTCCTGACTTGATAGGCCACCTCCTTGGGCAAAGTCAATGTTTGCTCACCCAATATTGACAGCCTCTCCTCTTTCACATCATATCCCAATAACTGAGCCCTGCAGCCCGATACAGCCTTCACCGGCATATCGGCAGACAGACTAGAATCCCTGCGCGCTGACCACACCTTGGCCAATTCACTCAAATCCAAATTGACCGTTTTGCCCAGGTCGTAATTCCCCTGCAAAATCGCATAGACCACCCACTCCCCATTCTCCCATTTCGAGGTAAACATCCACTCTTGGGCTTTGTACTTCCACTGCGAATAGGGCGCGATGGGCTCCGTCCCATAAATCGCCTCGCCATTCACCTTCATCCAAGCCCCAATCTCCTCCAATCGCACGTAGGCGGCACTGTCCCACTCCCCCGTTTCACTCGGTGCGATGTTCAACAAGTAATTTCCACCGCGCGACACAATCAAACACAAATTGTAAATGATTTCATCCAAGGGTTTATATTTTTCATTCTTTACATAACTCCAACTACCCCCCATCGTCATGCAAGTCTCCCAAGGATAACTCAAAGGCTTGGTGGGAATTTGCTGCTCCGGCGTCAAATAATTTTGATTCGGTCCT
>JALQWO010000091.1 GCA_023258655.1 Bacteroidia bacterium | reverse complement strand
GTCAGGGTTTGGACCTCCCCATTTGACCATTATTTCAAGTGTTGGCAACCAAACCGCTGTGACCCTCTGGAATGCGGGCAGCACCGATATTTTACTGTTTGAACTGAATAAACAGTTGTACCTGCAACTCGGCGACCAATACTTTTTCTATCCACAGACGGCTCCGGTGGGTGTAAAACAAAGTTTGACCCCGGTCACCAATGCCAATTTGTTAAAAACGCTAAAAAACCGATGAAACTGCCTTTTGTAAAATACCAGGGAACAGGGAATGATTTTGTGCTAATCGACAACCGAGAGCATGCCTGGCAAACGTATTTACAGTCACAGGTACCCCTTCATTTTTCTTCGGAAAAAGCGCTGGTCGCACACTTGTGTCACCGTCAGTTTGGCGTGGGTGCCGACGGGCTGATGCTATTACAACCAAAATCGGGCTATGATTTTGAGATGGTCTATTTCAACAGCGATGGTGGATTGAGCAGCATGTGTGGCAACGGGGGTCGATGCATTGCCGCTTGGGCCTTCTCTTTGGGACTGGGCGATGACCATTCAGATTTTCCCAAAACCCCGGAGGCGCTCACCAATCCCGGATCCCCATTTCATGCAGCGCGCACCGTATCTTTTTGGGCACCGGATGGGGAACACCGCGCCTGGAAACTGGAGGACGGAGCCATTGCTTTGTCGATGAACCCCGTTGAACATATCCAACACTTGGGCACAGACCAGTGGGAATTGAATACGGGTTCACCGCACTATGTACAATTTGAAACCGGTGATTTGTCGGACATAGACCTCATTCCATGGGCTAGATCCATTCGACACAGCGACGCTTACAGTCCGGCGGGTATCAACGTAAATGCGGTAAGCATTCTGGGCGAAGGATCGATTGCCATGCGCACCTACGAGCGCGGGGTGGAGAACGAAACCTTGAGTTGTGGCACTGGAGTGACTGCGGCCGCCATTGCCTATTTTCAAAGGCAAGGAAATTCCATTTCGCCGGCCTCAACGCAAGAAATAGCGGTCAGCACCGCTGGCGGCCCATTGCATGTCCGTTTTGCTGCGCAAAACGGCCGATTCGAGGACATCTATTTAATCGGAGCTGCCCAATTTGTATTCGAGGGAAACCTATAAACAAAAGGGGCCGGCAAAGCCGGCCCCCTCACTTATTTAGGATTCAAAAATCAATTCGTTACTGTACGCAAACTTTCACCGTACCCTGATTGGTATTACCCTTCACCGTAGCGAAGTAATACCCCTTAGGCATGCTGCCCAAATTGATGTCGAAATTGTTCTCTCCCACCGTCATCTCCACCGATTTTTCCATCACTATTTTGCCTTGCAAATTCACCACGCGCAAAACAGCGGCTTCTTTCACCTTGGATTGAACCGACACAGTGGCTCTGTCTGCAGTAGGGTTAGGATATACAACCACTTTCAAAGAAGTATTGTCTTTCAAATTTTTGGTTGAAGTCAACAAAGTACGACTGCGGAAGAAACCACGACCGTGTGTTCCCACGTACATGGTCATACCCTCCCAAGGTCTCCACTCGTATCCACGGATTTCAAATACGGGCACACGGGCCATACCGTCGTTTCCTTCCACCCAAGTTGAACCGCCATCTTCGGTATACCAAATACCCAAGTCCGTACCCAAAATGATGCGTTTGTTATCGTCCACGTCAATCACGGCATCGTAAACAGGCATGGATGGCAAATTGCCGGTGATATTCTTCCAGGTTGGCACATCAGCCAAACCGTTGAATGTTTCATACACATAGGTTGAGTTTCCATAGCCACCCAAAGTAATGACTACATGGTCCGCATTCATTTGATCCACGTTCACGGATGTGATGGTGCGGGTCGACAAACCAGATGGTGTAATATTCTTCTGTACGATAGGTGTAGGCACCTGCATCACTGTTGGGTTTGCAGCCAAAGTAAAGGTCGCCGCGTTAATGCTATCAATACGAACCAAACGACCCGACTTACAGATGAACAAATGGTCGCCATCGGGTGTATAATCCATTTCAATGATACGGTCTGTACCCAAATTCTTACCCACCAAATACCAGCTAACGGTTTCAGCAAAGTCGGTAGGATTGTTTGCCATCCAAACCTCTGCGTTCTTGGCCAAGAACAAACGAGAAGTTTTTGGTCCAGACTCCCACAAACAGAAAGTGGTATTGAAATCTGATTGAGCAGTACCGG
Organism: Bacteroidia bacterium; assembly: GCA_023258655.1. Taxonomy (GTDB): domain Bacteria; phylum Bacteroidota; class Bacteroidia; order NS11-12g; family UBA955; genus UBA955. The sequence goes on along the minus strand of JALQWO010000091.1, from coordinate 4,665 downwards.
GTTGACGGTCGTCGAAGAAAGTAGAAGTTGACTGACCGCTGTTGGCAGAGCGCGCTACGTTTCCATAATAGGTAGAAACGAAAACGGTCTTGGGGCTGAATCGAGAAAACTCTACATCAAATCCATCACCACCATAAATTTCGATGGCGGTCTTTGATGGCTGTCCGCCAAATGAATTTCCACTGAAGTTCAATAACTGGGTACCGTTATCCTGAGCACCGCCGGTCATGTGACCCAATTCGTTGGCAGCCACATTGTACAATTGCAAAGAGACAAATCCACGTGAAATTGGGGTCCATATTTTTCCATCAGCACTGCGGAAAAGACCACCGTCACAACCCACAATGATTGCAGGGGGATTGACAGAATTGTCCCAAGAAATCATGTGCTTATCGGCATGCACGTAGCCGGTATTCCAAGGAGCATCAAAGGTACCGGCAGTTTCGCGGTAACCGTTTACCACATCCCAAGTAGCCAAATCAACACCACCCATATACACACGGTCTTTGTTGGTTGGATCCACACTTACTACGTTGTCGTACCAACCTTGACGGTTAGAACCAAAAATATCTGTCACTGAGCTATAGCTCATCAAACGATTCCAAGTGGCACCACCGTCGGTAGTTCTGAACAATCCTCCAAAAGATCCATTGTTGGATGCACCCATCAAGTACACATAGTTGGGGTCTTGGGGAGAAATGGCGATAGAAGTACGACCTCCTGTATTGGCGGTAGAATTCACCACCTTCATGGCACCAGCGGCATCCATTTTCAACACAGAACCAGAGTTGGTTGAGGCCCACAACACACCGTTCTTGTCAATTTTCACCTCTTTGATTGAACCCACAGAAATCTTCTTCTGGTTGGCTCCATCATTGGTAAATTCATAAATACCATCCTCAGTGGCCACATAAATTTTGTCATCGGTTGGGTGAGACACCATGCCATTGCACTGCATGAAACTGGCAGCGCTGGTATTGGCCATTTTGGTAAATGCTACACCGCGGTTGTTGGTACTCTTGTACAGACCAGCTCCCAAGAAAGCCGGTGAGCCGTTTCGTGTACCCGACAAGTTCACAAAACCACCTTCACCCGTTCCATAGAAAATGGTTCCTGTAGAGGCGTTTTGCGCGATGCAAGTCACGCTCAAATTCTCTTGCTTATCATTCACAGGTGTCCAGCTCTGTCCTTTGGTGAATGAACGGAACAAACCACCACTCACGCTTCCTGCAAACCAAACATTGTTCGAATCTTTGTGAATCAAAAAGGCGCGCAAGCGACCTCCCACGTTGTCCGGACCCATGCTTTCCCATTTCAACGGCTTATTGGCGCGACGGGTCAAACGCATCGCATCGGCCTGTGAGACAGCTTCTTCGTACCATTCTGGCTCGATGGTTCCAGTGGCTTCGTTCAAACGCATGCTGTAAATCGAACGAATGGCACCTTCGATGGACTCCTCTTCACCCTGCTTTTCAGTGGTTTTCAAAGCAACGGGCATCCCTACGGGCAACATCGCAACAAACAACGACATACCAGCTACCAATGTAGCGGAGGCGGTGAGCGTGATGATTGGTTTTATTCTCATAAGATCTATTAATCGATTTTCGGTATTTTACAAATTAAACAATGTATCCTTACTTTTCCAATTTCTATGGGAGAAATACATAAAAGTTTCGGCCGGATTTCCTCCTTTGTACAGGATTCTTCCACAGGAATTACAACACATGCTTTTCCGCGTGGTAAGAACTTCTCACCATCGGTCCGCTTTCCACGAATCGGAAGCCCATTTGAAGGCCCAACTCCTCCCACTGCTTAAACTTATCGGGATGCACAAACTCTTTCACTTCGAGGTGCATTTTCGTAGGTTGCAGATACTGTCCCAAGGTCAGCACATCACACCCATTTTCCCGCAAATCCTCCATCAGTTTTTTGACTTCGTCATCGGTCTCTCCCAATCCCAGCATGGCTCCTGACTTGGTCCTTCTACCATATTCATGTGTGCGTTTGGTTTGTTCCAGGCTGCGGGCATATTTCGCTTGGGGCCTCACCATGCGGTACAATCGTTCCACGGTTTCCATGTTGTGCGATGTTACTTCTGCACCGGCATCCAACACCATGTAAAGCAAGTCCCATTGGGCTTTAAAATCAGGGATCAACGTTTCGATGGTGGTGTCCGGATTCAGGGCTTTCACCGCCTTCACCGTTTCTGCCCACACCGTGGCCCCTTTGTCCTTCAACTCATCGCGATTCACCGAGGTAATTACACAGTGCTTCACCCCCATCAATTTCACCGCTTCGGCCACGCGCTCGGGCTCATTCATGTCGTATTCATTGGGCCTACCGGTAGCTACTGCACAAAAGCTGCAACTGCGGGTACAAACATTCCCCAAGATCATGAAGGTCGCTGTTCCTTCTCCCCAACATTCGCCCATGTTCGGACATCTTCCATCCTCACAAATGGTGTGCAACTTGTGCTCCTTGACGATGCGCTTCACGCGGGTATAGTTCTCACCGGTGGGCAATTCAATTTTCAACCAACTGGGCTTGGGTGTGCGCTTTTCTTTCGATACGATGGGTAATTCTATCACGACGTATATTCTGTTTTGTAAAAAATTGCGGTTAGCGACTGCTTCCGTAGTCAAAACCGACAGCAAAGGTAACAAATACCGACGGGAAGAAGTTTCGATTCATTTCTGTGCGATACCACATGGGCAATTTTTTTGCGTAACGATCAACGCCAAAACCCAGGGTAAGGGTATTGGAAACGTTGCGATAACTACCCCACTCGGCTTGCATCGCCACCACCCCTCCAAGACCGGGGATCAACTGTCCGTCCGAAAACCCTTTGCCATAGGCGGCGGTACCCCCAATCAAACCCACATCATGAATTGCCGGATCGTAGGCCACAGCGGTGTAACCGTCTGTCAGCGGTGCCGGATTGTACAACCAAACATAGGTAGGCCAACTGTAATTGAAGGGCAATTGCAGGGAAGCATTGAGACGCAATCCCACATCGCCTCGCGCATCTCGATCACTCAACAAAAGACTCTTTCCCCAGCGATATCGCAAGGAGAGATTGTGCGTTATCCGCTCAATGGCAAATGCTGAACTTCCCGGCAAGCGCTCATTGATGACTTTCATTTCCCTGGGATCTCTCATGACACCAAACCAAACCGACTGTGTATTGATGCGCTTCAGGGATGGACGTTCATTGATTAAGCCAACATCCCAGCCGAAATGTCGGACATTCACCCCCACTCCCCACAACTTGGGCTTGATTGGAACCATGGGCGCAGACAAATCCTGTCCGTGAAGTGTGGATAACCCCAACACGACAAAGCAGACAATCGCACCCAAAAGACCCTTTCTCATGTACCAAAGATACAATTCCCCCACCTTGCCCCAAAAGACTCGAAAAGCATAAATTTTTACTCCACTTTCTCCCACAACTAGCAAAACCCTTGCTTTTCAACGATTTTGAGATATATTTGTTCCGTCTAAATCGTGGAATTCCGACGAATTTTTACAACAAACACCCCCTTGGTGGCGCAATGTGGAAAACAAGTGGTTAAAAAGGGGAGATTGTGGGAAATTGTGGGAAATTGCATATTTATTTAGCAGACAGAAAAAACCAACACAGAATGACCGCATTCATTGGAGAGTTTAATTGCAAACTGGACGAGAAAGGAAGACTTTCCATTCCGTCGAAACTTCGGGCTCAGTTCCCCGAAGCAGTAGGCAATACGCTTGTGGTGAACCGCGGATTCGAGAAGTGTCTGGTGCTCTACACCAAGGAAGATTGGCTGGATGAAACCGCCAAACTGAACACCGTGGACGATTTCATGAGTCCCGACATCCGTCGGTTCAAACGAATCTTCACCAACGGCGCCAACTTGGTTCAGATCGATGGTGCACAGCGCATTTTGGTCCCAAAAAAACTCCTGGAGTATGCCGAGCTTACCGCTGAGGTCATCCTGGTAGCCAACGGAAACAAAATTGAACTGTGGGATCAAGCCATCTACGAATCTGAACTCAACGTGGATGCCGCGGAAATGTCTCAGTTGGCGCAATTGTTTCACCAACAACGCAACCAAGGGTAAGTAGCGCATCGGGCCGTTGGCCAACTGTTTGCGTATGTACGACTACCACGACCCCGTCCTTCTTCACCCCAGCGTGGATGCCCTGGTAACCAACCCAGATGGCACCTATGTGGATGTCACCTTCGGCGGCGGCGGCCATGCCCGTGCTATTTTTGAGCAATTGGGCCCAGACGGACAGCTCGTTGTTTTTGATCAAGACCCAGATGCCCGCAACAACGCTTGGGACGCGCCAAATTTTCATTTTGTTCCGGCCAACTTTGCTTTTTTAAGAAACTATTTGCGCGCCCTTGGTCTGTCGCAGGTCGATGGCATCATTGCCGACTTAGGCGTTTCTTCACATCAATTTGATACCGCCCAACGAGGGTTTTCCATTCGCGAAGATGCCCCATTAGATATGCGCATGAACCGCAACGGTGGGCAGTCTGCAGCAGCGCTTATTGCCACTGCCGACGAACAAAAATTAGCATCTATTTTATACGAGTACGGAGAATTGCGCAATTCAAGAGCTTTGGCTGCTGCTTTGGTTCGCCAACGAGACAACGCACCCATTCTCACCACTTTTGAT
>JALQWO010000090.1 GCA_023258655.1 Bacteroidia bacterium | reverse complement strand
GATCAAACTCTCCATTGTAAAATGTTTGTTTGACCCGGCATCCCAAAGTATTATTATTTTTGGGTGGCTTGTTATTCCTTACTCTGTATCTTTCAAAGAACTTTATAAACTCAGACCCGAAGATCCGTTTATTGCTTGTTTCCCTTTTACTGTTCCTTCCGAAACGGGGTGCAAAAATACAACAAGTTTTTGTCAATGTCAAGAAAAAAATAAAATATTTTTTTCGAGATCGAGACAGTCATTGTTGCTCCTAACTCCCAGTAACTTTCAGAACGCTCTCCGATCGAAAACCCTTTCAAACACTCAATCCAATTCGTTTTAAAACTCTTTGAATTTTGTTTTTGTCAAAGCCCCCTATCGGAAGGGGATGCAAAGGTACAACTTCTTTTCGCATTGTCAAGAAAAAAGTGAAATATTTTTTTCTTTCCTATCCGACCCTCTGTTGCTCCTCACTTCCCTAAATGTAAAAACGCTATCCAATGTAAACCCCCAACTTTATTGCTGTCCAGCAAGCTTTCGCTTTGTGTCTGGCAATTCATTTGGCTGTCTCTATCAGAACGGGATGCAAAGGTACTACTCTTTTCCACAATTTCAAGTGTGTCTAGTAAAAAAATCCCTCAACAACCGCCAATGAGTAGCAATTCAATCAATTACCCTTGGAAAATAAATTATCGCCACAACAACGAACCATCTCCGTAGCTCAAAAAACGATAACCCCCACCCATCGCAAACCCATATATCCTCCGCCAATCACCGCGAACAAACGCTGAAATTAGCATCAATAACGTCGACTTGGGCTGATGAAAGTTCGTGATCAACCCCTGAACCACACGAAACTCAAACCCCTCTAGGATAAATACCTGTGTTTGTCCCTGCACCATTCCTCCCATCGCTACCGCATGATTGCGCAATGCCCCCATCGCCATTTCCATCGAAATCGCCTCCCCTCCATGTAACCGCAGGCCCAAATCATACCCGTCACCACTGTACACCATCCCCTCCCAACAACCGTGAATTAGCCTACAACCCACAAAATACAAACTCTCCAAAACCCGCATCGAAGTCGTTCCTATCGCCACCACCCTTTTGCCTGCACCCATTGATTTGATCAACGTATCCAAAAAATCTACCCCAACAGCAAATCGCTCCGCATGCATGTCGTGCTCATTCGCGAATTCCGATGTCATTGGCTTAAAGGTCCCCGCACCCACATGTAACGTAAGAAATCCAAATTCCACCCCCTTCTCTTGTAAACGCAACTTCAATCCCTCCGTAAAATGCAACGATGCCGTAGGCGCCGCTACTGCCCCAGCATGCTGGGCAAAAATCGCTTGGTAACGCTCCTTGTCGCCCTCCTGTACTTCACGCTCTATATAAGGTGGCAAAGGAACCTCCCCCAAAGCTTCAATCGCATCTTGCATCGTGGCAAATTCTCCGCTGTGCGACATTTCTATTCGATTTTTCTCCCGATCCAGCCATGAAATCCGCAATACCCCGGCCTTTCCCGCAACCAAAACAGTCTCTGACTCTTTGAACTTGCGGCGATTTCCCACCATTACCTCCCATTGTGTCCATCCAGCATCCAAGGGATTCAGCAAAAACACCTCAACCCCTGCACCCCCCGAAACCTTGCCATGAAGGCGGGCCGGAATCACTTTGGTATCATTGGCAACCAATACATCCCCCGATTGCAACGCACTATCTAGATCCTTAAACTGCCGCTCCTCTATCACTCCCTCACCGGAACGACTCCCCATATACATTAACAACTTCGACGCATCTCTGGGCTCCACCGCTTCAAAGGCAATTCTCTCCGACGGCAACTCATAATCAAATTCCGCAACCGGCAATGGCGGAATGTGGGCAGCCGCCCCGTGTTGTTCATGAAGCCGCAAGAATCGCATCAACGATTCAAAAGCCTTACCCCGATGACTCAGGGCATTTTTTTCTTGGGCCGCCATTTGGGCAAAACTCAATGAATATCCCAAAGGTTGAAAAATGGGATCGTATCCAAATCCATCAACACCATTGGGTGATGTCAGAATTTCCCCGTCTACCTGTCCTTCAAAATACAACGGTCTATTCTCGGTACCCGGTAGTCCTACAACACAAAGCACCGTCCGAAAAGAAGCCAGCCTATCCTCCACACCTTCAAGGCACGCCAACAATTTTTGATTATTTGCACCGTGATCCACCGGCTCACCCGCAAATCTGGCCGAATACACGCCCGGGGCGCCATCCAAAGCATCCACACACAAACCACTATCATCGGCAACACAGGGCAGACCCGTTGCTTCAAATACCGCTTGTGCTTTTAAAAAAGCATTTTCAAAAAATGTGGTTCCCGTTTCATCTACATCGATATCCACCCCAGCCTCACGAAGTGAAACCAACGTCAACTTTCCCGCTACTATGGCTTGGGCTTCTGCTATCTTGTGGACATTGTTGGTGGCAAACACCAATCTATTGGTCGCTGACATGAACAATCACTCTCCTTTGGGTCGAACTGTTCGCTGTTCGATGCGCTTCTCGTAGTTCTTTCCTTGTACGATGCGATGCACATATATGCCCGGAACATGTACCTCGTTGGGGTGTAACTCCCCCGCTTCCACCAATTCCTCGACCTCGGCGATGGTGATTTTACCAGCCATGGCCATCATTGGGTTGAAGTTTCGAGCTGTGTCTTTGAAAACCAAATTTCCGTGTTTATCACCTTTCCAGGCTTTCACGATGGCAAAATCTGCGTCAAACGCGTATTCCATCAAATAGGTCTTCCCATTAAATGTGCGCATTTCTTTTCCCTCGGCCACTTCCGTTCCCACACCCGCGGGTGTATAAAATGCTGGAATGCCCGCGCCTGCGGCGCGGCATCTCTCTGCCAAAGTACCCTGAGGAATGAGTTCCACTTCCAACTCCCCACTCAACAACTGTCGCTCAAACTCCGCATTCTCCCCCACGTAAGAACTAATCATCTTCTTCACCTGCCTCCCCTGTAACATCAAACCGATGCCAAAATCATCCACCCCCGCATTGTTTGAAATGCATGTCAATCCCTTCACACCCCTCTTCACCAATGCCGCAATGGAATTTTCCGGAATCCCACACAACCCAAATCCCCCCAACATCAACACCGCCCCATCCTCGATATCGTGAATGGCCTCCTCGGCAGAAGCATATACTTTTCTCATGATCGCAAATTTACTGAACCTCCAGCTGTGCCGACAAACCTTTTTCACACAAAGCCGTACAAATCGGCTCCATGTCCTCATAACTGCCAGACTTTACAGCATACTTCCCATTGTTATGGATAATCCAAGCACACTGCTCCGCCTGCAACTTGGTGTGACCACAGTATTTCATCAAATTTGCAATCACCCAATCAAACGTATTCACCTCGTCGTTGTACACAACAATGGTCCATCCCTTATCCAATAAAGCCTCTACATCTCCCTTCGGATCATAACTCGGATTCGATGCCGTCATTCTCATGGTTTATTTTGATTTCTTGGCCAACAAGCGCGACTTGGTTTCCTCCCCCGCAATCAAACGCTTGATATTTTTTCTGTGTGTATATATAATGAGTAACCCCACCGAAATACTGAAAACAACAATGCTCGAATCCCGGTAGTCATAGCCCTGCAAAAACAGCAGGGGTATCGACAGTCCAGCCATCAAAGAACCCACACTGACGTATCCAGTGATAATGTTCACCACCACAAATACCAGCAAAGCCATCCCTGCAACCCTTGGATCCAATGCAATGATAACCCCAAACAGTGTAGCCACACCTTTCCCCCCTTTGAACTTCTCGAAAACTGGCAGCATATGTCCCACCACCGAGAGCACGCCAAACACCACGGGGAAAAAGTAAGTCAACTGCGCCGATTGCCAACCCATTTCGGCGAAATAGCATCCCATTTCATAGGCCATGATTACAGACAGAAATCCTTTGATGATATCCATCAGCAAAACCACCGTGCCGGGCCCTTTTCCCAAAACCCGAAAAACATTGGTAGCACCTGCATTGCCACTGCCATGTTCCCGCACATCAATCCCGTAAAATTTCCGTCCCACCCAAATGGCACTGGGAATCGATCCCAGCACATAGGCAATCAACGCACACACGATTTCAATGCCCAGTTGGCTCATGGTCGAATAGTTATGCACGCTCATAAAAACAGGACCCAAATTTTCTAGTATCATGTTGAAATAATTGTGCATTCAAAATTAACGGAAACTTCCCATGACAGAATTACGGCTTGACCAATTTCACCGTTGTCTTTTGCTCACCTGCATGTATTTCCACCCAATACAAGCCCGAAGACAATCCAGCAATATTCAATTGCTGTCCGCCACCTTGCAAATTCATCACCGGCACAACCTGACGTTTTCCTTGAATATCATACACCACAATTGCATCAATTTGTTTCACCATCAACGGTTCAACCACAAAAACAGCAGTGGCCGGATTGGGATAAGCTTTCATCCATGCATCAACCGCCAATGACTTTAATGCACTTGCGGGTGGCATCTCAAAATTCTCTTCACCATCAGCACAGTTATTGGGACTTCCTTGGGCAGCATTGTAACCCAAACCTCGACGCGCAAAAGCTTTCCAAATCAATCCAGCATTGGCACCACCATTGCGGTTTTCATCAGCCATCAAGAGGGCATCCCGTGCATCCACAAAACCAGGACCACAAGGCTGCAATTTCATGGCATCAAGCACCAACTGTACCGCCATGTTATTCCCCCCTTTGCCATTGTACAGATCCTCATCGAATCCATATTTGTCCACGAACTCCCAATACATATCCCACAACATCGCACACCAAATTTCTCCGGTATAGTGCACTTCCGTTTGTATCCCGTTCGCAGCCTTCGCCAAATTGCCATAGGTGTGCGGATTGATGCTCATGTTTGTTGAATATGGATAGGTACGAATTCCACCACCTGTTTGTGTTTCCCCAATCAGCCAATTACCCACGCCACGGGCTTGAGAACCCACATCCCCTTTTTTCGCAGTGAATGCCAAACCGATAAAATCGCTCCATCCCTCTCCCATTTGCTCGGCATTTGACAATCCATTTGAGTTAGAAGGGCCGCAAGTGAGGCGGGTAGAAATACCATGCGTGTATTCGTGGGCAATCACACCCAAGTCCAAATCGCTATCTGTCTTTTTCGCGAACGCCGAACTGTCGTAAAACGTTACATTCAAGTTGGTATCTTTCAACAAATTGCGCAATTCGTTTGCATTGCTCAACTTTACAAAAATCACAGGGATTGTTACTTTGCTCGCTTGTGCCGTGTTATCAGTGGCCATGGTAATCACCTGGTCGGCCGATGAAGTATCCAAAAGCACCACAGCCGTAGCACCGTAGGTTTGCGCGCGATATACTTTTTGTACAAACGTACAACCACCACGCACCACGGCAGCGATATTGCCGCTGATGGCGGGTCCATTGGACAAATTTGTACAACACTTATTGGTTGCCGCCGCCACATTGTCTTTCACCAACACCAACTTACCAGAGACGGGCACTGCCGTAATTTTCTTGCCCCAATTGCCATCTGTGATCCCAACGCCGTATTTCATACCGGCACCGTAGTTCACCACCAAGTTGGCTTTCACACTCACGCCATCCCAAACATACATCTGCATGCGGGGGGCAGAACCTTCTGGCGGGGTAGAAAAATTGGCATTGTTGGTTCCACTGCCATCTTGGGCATCCGCATTTACCGCATCGCTACCGCTTCCCTTGTTGGAGTAATTTTTTGATTGAAAATTCCCAGATTCCTCGTCAAAACCGTAATGCTGCGACAAATCGTGCATTAGGTTGTTGGCCACAAACAAGTTGTTGATGGCGAAATCGCGGTAGTTTACTGGGTCGATTTCGTTTTTCGAGTAGGTAAAATCGAAAACAAGCGAGGTGCCTCCGTTGGGACTAACACCGGGCTGGTTGTTACCATCTGCATCTTCCGAAGCGTACACATTGTTACCACGGGTAATGGTATATTCAGCACCTGCAGCGCCGTTGACATCATGCCAACCATAGGGCGATGCCTGGGCATCAGCAGGACTCGTCAATGTGGCCGGGTTGCCATACAAAGGGCTTTCGGTTGGAAAAGCATAGGCTTTATAGGTAGCGCCATCGCCGCGTCGTTGAAGCGATTTGCCTTGTCCACTCAACACCAGCGATTTGGCAGAAGCTTGCTGAACTGTAAAATGAGCCTCCGTTTCGAAATGGGTTGGTGCACAGTGAACGGTCCAACTGTGTTTTTGCAAAATGCCACCTTGCGCATCAATCCACAAGTTCACCCAGTCAGCGGTTTTATGTTGATAGAAGACAAAATATTTCGCCGCGATCAGATTGCCTTGGGCATCGGGCCAAGCCACCGATTGCTCGTAGAAGTTCCCCTCCACGAAGCGGGTTTTGGCATTCATGGTCTCCCAGGTGATATTGGCGGGGATGTCGGTTGCATTGGTAAAAGCAGATTGCAGCGCGATGCTTCCCATAGATTGGGTATTGAGTGCAGAAAAATCACCCTGCATTTTATCTGCGGCTTTTGCTACGGCCCGTGAATTTGCGTAGTAGAGCGTACCGTCCGCCTTGAAATGAAGTCCCACTACCCCATTCACAACGGGAATGCCACCAAGGGTTTGCAAGATGTAGGCATGAGTTTCACCAGAAGATTCTTTCACAAAGTCTTGAATCACCGCGTCTTTGAGGTCGTTGGGGGTCAATCCCCATTTGCCTTGCGCCGACAATTCTTTGGCTTTGTTGATGGCTTGAGTGGGCGTAATACCCGAAAAATTATTTTGAGCCGAGAGGTTTGCGCAACCCGATCCCAACAAGATGAACAATAAGGCCGAAGCGAATTTGTTTTTCATGAAGTTGCAAGATATCG
>JALQWO010000008.1 GCA_023258655.1 Bacteroidia bacterium | reverse complement strand
GTTCCGGGATCGGCTGAAGGCATTGAAGGGCGATGATTTTTACTATGTGAACATGGTGGGGATGGATCCCATGTTGCGGGTTTGGATACAGGGCGAGTTTCCGGCATTGGTTCGCGAGGCCAAGGGTCCGGGGTATCACATCCTGCATTTTTCAAGGCGGGGTAGGGGAAAGCGGCCGTTGTATCACACAGAAATAGCCAAAAGTCTTTTTTCGGATTATTTGAAATTCCTAGGTAATAGTGTAATGGGAGAAGCCTCGGTGACGGGTGATGTTGAGGGGCAAGAGACGCTGATGTCGACCGAACAATATTTTCCCGTGTGCACTGCGGCATTGGACTCGTTGGGATTGAAGCGGTACGAGGCGGAATTTGTGGCGGAGGCCGAGGTGGTGGTAGGGAAGGAATGGCTCAAAGCGCAAGATCTGCGGTTGGTGGTAACGGTGAATGATGGCAGCGGCAAGCAGGTTCGGTTTTTGGATCGGGGCTTGGGAGATATGGATTATCGGGTGGAGGAGGTAGCGGCGGTGGACGATAGTTTGTGTGTGGCGAAGTTGTATTTGTGTGGACGATTGGTCGACGTACCCTGGGGGGCGAGGCGGAATCACGGTTGTGTGGGGGATGGGTATCGGCTGCAGGTGTTTATCGACAATGCGGGCCGACATCCGGTGGGAATACGGAGGATTGCCTGTGCTTTTTGGGAGGGGAATGGTGAGGTGTATGGGTTGGTGAACCCGCGCATTCCGTAAAAGTGGACATCCGGAATGGGGGTTAAGGGAAATCGCGGTAAATGACTAAATTCGCAACTCATGGAAATCCTATCGCAGTTGATTTTTGCCTTGATTTTGGGCGTGGGTATCTGGATGTTTGCTGGGCGTGTGCAGTTCATCCGCAGGAATATTTTGTTGGGGAAGGACGTTGATTTGTCTGACAATCCCGCAGCTCGGTGGAAGCAAATGTTGTGGGTGGCGATGGGACAGAGTAAGATGGTAAAACGTCCGGTGGCCGGATTTTTCCATATTTTGGTGTATGCGGGGTTTGTGTTGATCAACATCGAGGTATTGGAGATTTTGATTGACGGGTTGTTTGGCACGCATCGCTTTTTCGCCCATTATTTGGGGTCGGTATATGACGTTGCGATTGGCTTCTTTGAGATTTTGGCTTTTGGTGTGTTGGTGGCTTGTGTGGTGTTTTTGGCACGCCGATATGTGACCAAGGTGCCGCGATTACAGATGAATGAGTTGAAGGGATGGCCGATGAAGGATGCCACGATCATTTTGGTGGTTGAGATTGTGTTGATGGGGGCCTTGTTGAAGATGAATGCGGCGGAGCAGGTGTTGGTGCAGAACGGGGTGATGGAGGGACATGGAAGCTTTCCGATCAGTCAGTATTTGGTGGGATTTTTTGATGGATTTTCGAACGATACGTTGCATTTGATAGAGCGAATTTGTTGGTGGTTCCATTTTGTGGGGATTGTCATTTTCTTGAATTATGTGCCGTACAGTAAGCATTGGCATATCATCATGAGTTTTCCGAATGTGTATTACACGCCGTTAAAGCCCAAGGGTTCTTTCGAGAACTTGGATTATGTAACAACGGAGGTAAAATTGATGATGGATCCGGCGGCGCAGCCGCCGGAGGGCTATGAACCGCCCAGCGGTTTTGGTGCCAAAGATGTGCAGGATTTGACGTGGAAAAACCTCATGGATGCCTACACTTGCACCGAGTGCGGTAGATGTAGCAGTGTTTGTCCAGCCAACCAAACAGGCAAGTTGTTATCGCCAAGAAAGGTCATGATGGACACGCGCGATCGATTGGAGGAGGTAGGAAACGGCATCGATGCCGCGAAAAAAGCGGGCACGGCCATTGAGGGCAGATATGAGGATGGCAAAGACTTGCATAGCTATATTTCTGCGGAGGAATTGTGGGCTTGCACAACCTGTAATGCCTGTGCTGAGGCTTGTCCTGTAAACATCAACCCGGTAGATATTATCGTTCAGATGCGTCAGTACCAGGTGATGGAAAAGAGTGCCGCACCGAGTGAGTTGAATAACATGTTCACCAACCTGGAAAACAATGGTGCTCCATGGCAGTTCAACCAGATGGACAAAGCCAATTGGGTTCAGGGTTAGAAATTTGTCTTTGAATACCGTTTGTGGAGCTTGCCTCGTCATGAGGTTTGTGGTCTGCGTGGACGATGTATTGAAAAAAGGCTAAATCCCTCACACTTTTGTCGTATTTTTGAAGGGCAATGAGCACATTTCATATATTAATGTTTGGTATGGGTGGACAAGAATGGATTTGGATTTTGGTACTCGTTTTGTTGCTGTTCGGCGGCAAAAAGATTCCTGAGCTAATGCGCGGTTTGGGCCGTGGCGTGAGAGAATTTCAAGACGCTAAGAACAATGTTGGCAATGAGATTCGCAAGGGAATGAACGAAGAACCAAAAGACAACAAGGAGTAATCTTGAAGCACTACAGCCGGATTTCAGCAATTCGGGAAGACCTGAACGCAGGCCACATTACATGTGTGTCACTGGTAGAGTATTACCTCAAAAACATCGATACCCAAAAACACCTGAACGCCTTTTTGGAGGTTTGGGGCGATGAAGCCATTGAACGGGCTCGATCCATCGACGAGAAGGTAAAAGCGGGGACCGCCGGTCGTTTGGCTGGATGTGTCATTGCCTTGAAGGATGTGTTGGCCTACAAAGACCATCGCGTGGGTTCATCGTCGAAAATCTTGGAAGGATTTACTTCTATTTATTCTGCTACGGTCGTTCAGCGATTGTTGGATGAAGATGCGATTTTCATTGGCAGAACCAATTGCGATGAATTTGCGATGGGTGCGAGCAATGAGAACAGTGCCTTTGGTCCTGTGTTGAATGCCGTTGACAATACCCGAGTACCTGGAGGTTCATCGGGAGGTAGCGCAGTGGCGGTTCAAGCCAAAATGGCTCATGCAGCCTTAGGCAGTGATACGGGGGGTTCAATTAGACAGCCGGCAGCATTTACTGGCATCTATGGATTTAAACCCACATATGGGTTGATTTCTAGATGGGGTTTGTTGGCATATGCTTCGAGTTTTGACCAGGTAGGGCCCATGACACAGAGTTTGGAAGACACGGTGTTGTTGACCGAAATTATGGCAGGTCCGGATGGGCAGGACGCTACGCTATATCAGCAGCCATCGCCCCAATATCCTCAGCCTCAGGCACCCTCAAAAGCACGGTTTGCTGTGATGAAACAAGCAGTATCTGAGCAAGGCATTGACCCTGAAGTAAGGACCATGATGCAAACCCTCATTGCCAAATTGGAAGCTGCGGGGCATGAAGTAACTTACTTTGATTTTCCTTTGCTGGATTATATGGTACCAGCCTATTATGTGCTGACCACTGCTGAGGCGTCGAGCAATTTGTCGCGATACGCTGGCATGATGTATGGTAAGCGCAGTGGTTCGGCCCATGATTTGGAGTCAACGTATACCCTCTCTCGTACAGAAGGATTCGGCGAAGAAGTGAAGAGAAGAATCATGTTGGGTACGTTTGTTTTGAGCAGTGATCAATACGATGCCTATTACGATAAGGCACAGAAAGTGCGTCAAGTCATTCGTACAGAAACGGAGAAAGTGTTGGCCAATGTGGATGCAATTCTGCTTCCCACCACGAGTACACCAGCCTTTAAATTGGGTGAGAAAGCTGCCGATCCAGTGGCCATGTATATGGCTGACTTGCTTACGGTACAAGCAAACTTGGCGGGTAACCCGGCCATTTCTATTCCGGCGGGTACCACAGAGTCCGGTTTGCCCATTGGGGTGCAATTGATGACGGGTTTGTTGGAGGAGAAAGCATTGTTTGACTTGTCGAAATTGTTGGAAGAAACATTGGGATGAGTTTGAGAATCCGCATCTTCATAGTATGGGTAATGGTATGTGGTTTGGCTATCGGCCAAAACGATGTACAGTTGAGGCTGAAAACCCTGGAGGTGAGGGGTTTGCCGTTTTTTTACAACAATGACATTGAGCAAACGGTTTCAGATTGGCTAAAAAATGAGAATGAAAGCACTTCTATTTTTTATGGAAGGATGCAGTACTACGGCGATAAAATAGACCGCACGGCAGTGAAATTTGGTCTCCCTTGGTTCGTGAAATATATTCCTGCTGGTAGCTCGGGGTATGAGCCTAGGTATCGGGATGAAAATGGTGCCTCCGGGATGTGGCCATTGAGCTACACCATTGGCAAAAAATACAACTTGCGTCAAACCGCGCTGTTTGATGAACGCCGTGACCCAGAGAAATCAACCGAGGCGGCTTGTTTGTATTTGCGTGACTTATATGTGATTTACGGTGACTGGCTCAAGGTCATCACGGCATTTCGTATTGGTCCCGTGCGATTGAATCAAGTGATACATGAAATTGGGGGAGATCTCGATTTTGCCCATATTTATGAAGCCTTGGAGCCTGAGGAACGGTTGCCAATTATCCAATTTTATGCTGCCGTTACAGTGTTGCATCATGCACAGCAATATGGTATCAAGCCCATTGAAATGGAAAGGTCAGACGCCACCAATGTTGAATCAATTCAAATGGTTGTTCCATTTGCTGTATTGAATGATAAAATTGGGGTTGGCCTCGCCGATTTACGCAATTTGAACCCTGAGTTCAGGGCAGACGCCGTTCCTTTTTTGGGCGAGCCCTGTACATTTAAATTGCCCAAACGGTATGCATTGGTCTATAATGCCAAACGCGATTCCATATCGTATTGGGTCAATAGCAAACCCCTCATTACACAGCGTATCGCTAAGATCGATACCATCGTGGTGGGCGATGGAGATTCGGCAGTGAATGTGGTGGTTTCTCGTACGGATCAATCGGTGACAGACTCATCGGGAGTTACGCCGCCATTGCCGAAAACAATTTTAAGTAATGCGTCTGAAACAAAGATTTGGGTCTATTATAAAATAAAATCTGGGGATGCTGTATATACGTTGAGCGATATTTTTGATTGTACGCCAGAACAGTTAAAATCATGGAATCATTTACACAGCAATCAGCTTAAAGTGGGTGCATTATTGAAGTTTTACGTTCCTGCGAAGCGCAAAGCTTATTATGTAAAATTAAATTCACTGACAATCGCGCAGAAACGGAACATTGCCGGAGCTGACTAATGATACGCTTCATTCTGTTTTTATTGACAATGCACTTGATGGGGACAATCAAGTCTCAAGCATTGACACTTTGTAAATTCTCGGGAGAGCCAGTAGTTGTTGACGGTATACCCAACGAGGCGGTTTGGAGAAAATCTTCATCGTTGGGGTTTGTAGATTCCATGAAAGGTCAATTTCAGTGGCGGAAAGATATTGCCTTGGATCGATTTATTCAGCAATATCCCTATGATACGTCCCGGGCTGAAACGCAGACTCGCTTTGCATTGGCATACGACGAAAAGTACATTTACGCGCTTTTTATTTGCGAAAATAGACATCCCGAAAAGCCCTATGTGATACAGAGTTTGAAACGTGATTTCAGTGTCACCAATACAGATGCTGTTACCCTGACGCTGAGTCCTTTTAACGATGGACAGAATGGATTTTCCTTTGGTGTTACCCCATATAACTCTCAGCGAGAAGGCTCGGTTGAAAATGGGGGAGGATTTGGTGTTACTACGGCCTGGGATCAAGTTTGGTATTCGGCGACAAAGCGATATGGGGATTATTGGATTGCAGAAATGGCCATTCCCTATAACAGTTTGCGCTTCAATCCTGCACAGAAAATTTGGCGCTTCAATGTGGCCAGGTTTGACTTTAAAAATAACGAGATATCTTCATTTGCGCGTGTTCCAAGAAATTTCAACATCAGTTCTTTGGTTTTTTGTGATTCCATGACTTTTGAAGGTGCATTAGGTTCTCAATCTGCTTCCCCTGAATTGGTCAAGAAAAACAAAAACATCGTTTTCATACCTTATATGAGCGGTATTGGTCAACAAGGTCAATCGGGTGTTCGTACAAAGGCAACAGATGCAATAACAGCCGCACCCAAAGTAGGATTTGACGCCAAAGTGGCACTCAGTAGAAGCCTGAATTTGGACTTAACGGTGAATCCAGATTTTGCCCAAGTTGACGTAGATGTGCAACAGGTAAATTTGACGCGATACAGTTTGTTTTTTCCGGAAAGACGACAGTTTTTCATTGAGAATAGTGATTTGTTCGCGAGCTTCGGCTTTAGACAAATCAGGCCGTTTTTTTCTCGCAGAATCGGGTTAGGTAGTAGGGGTCCGGTACCCATCATTGGGGGTGTTCGCATGTCGGGCAAGATTGGAAATAATGTGCGTTTGGGGGTGATGAATATCACCACCCAGTCTCAGGATTTTGGTGGATCAAACGGGGTAATTCCAGCCACCAATTATTCCGTGTTTGCCTTACAGAGAAAGGTTTTTGCTGCCAGCAATCTGGCATTCATTGCCGTTCATGACCAACGCATTAATACCTTGGTGAGTTATGTTGATCGACATGGAAAATTGACACAAACGGGGGATTACAATTCCGTTTTGGGATCCGAATTTAACTTGCTTACCAAAAGAAATGTATGGGCAGGCAAAGGGTTTATTCAAAAATCGCTTTATCCCGGATTGAGTGGGGATGCGGGATACGCCCATGCGACTTGGTTGCGTTATCGCAGTTTGAATTGGACGGCGATGTGGAATCATGAGTACGTAAGCAAGCACTTTTTGGCGAGAACGGGCTTTGTTCCAAGGACGGATAATTTTGATCCGATTTCTGGAAAGATGATCAAATATGATTACTGGCGTTTAGAGCCTAGTCTGAATTACAGCATTTACCCCAAAAAGAATAAACACATCAATCACTATGGGTTCGTGTTGAGTAACAGCAGTTATTACGACAGTAGTTTTCACGGAACAGAGTCTGAGTCAGAATTGGGTTTGGATTTGTTTTTTCAGAATAGCTCCATTGTTCATGTGAGCTTGGATCATTCCTACTACGATTTGTTTTTGCCTTTTGATCCGTTGGATGAGGGTAAGATGTTCTTTGGCAAATATCAATGGACTGGGGTACATACCGAGTTTACAACCAACAATCGCAAACCCTTAAGCGGTTATCTAGAAGCCAATTACGGTGGCTATTTCATGGGGAAGAAGTACGAGTTTAGCGGAAATATGTCATATCGCGTTCAAGGTGTTGGGAAACAAAAATTGCCATTATTGTTGTTTACGGCCAATTTTAATCACATCAACATAGTATTGGGGGATACTTTCAACTCCACCATCAATTTGATTGGGTTTAAAACGGAGTATACAATCAATACGAATACTTATTTCACGGGCTTTGTGCAGTATAACACTCAAACCGAGAAAATGAACGTCAACGTAAGATTCCAGTGGCGGTACCGCCCAATGAGTGACTTCTTTTTGGTTTACAGTCAGAATTATGATCAATTTCAGTCGGTGTTACCCAATAGAAATTCCTATTTTGGCCCCACTTTTCGATCTCTCGCCGCCAAATGGGTATACTGGTTTAATTAAAAACCATCTCCATCAAGGATATTGCCAAGTCCGCCCAAAATACTTCCTTCCTCTCTTCGGCCTCCGGGTGCGGCATAGCTCAATATTTTTCCAGCCAATCGAGAAACAGGCAAACTTTGTAACCAAACTTTACCGGGACCTCGTAGTACGGCAAAGAACAATCCTTCACCACCGAACAGGGCATTTTTCACTCCGCGAACCATTTGGATGTCATAGTCGATTCCTGCAGTAAAAGCAACGATACATCCGGTATCAATCCGCAGGGTTTCTCCGGCACGCAATTCTTTTTCCATGACATGTCCACCAGCGTGCACAAATGCCAGGCCATCGCCTTCCAATTTTTGCATGATGAATCCTTCACCACCGAAAAGTCCTGTGCCCAATTTGCGTTGGAATTCAATGCCTACACTTACGCCTTTGGCGGCGCATAGGTAGCTATCTTTCTGACAGATTACTTTGCCGCCGAGTTGTAGCAAATCCAGCGGCATGATTTTACCTGCGTATGGCCCAGCAAAGGTAACGCGGGCTTTGTTGTAGCCCATGTTTGTAAAGGCGGTCATGAAGAGGGATTCGCCCGTGAGGAGTCGTTTTCCTGCACCCATGAGTTTGCCAAGGAACCCACCACTTTGTTGACTACCATCGCCAAAGATGGTTTCCATTTCGATGCCATCATCCATGAACATGAAACTGCCACTTTCGGCCATGACGGTTTCTTGGGGATCGAGTTCAATTTCAACACATTGCATTTCTTCACCGAAGATGCGATAGTCTATTTCGTGATTGCTTCTCATTGCGTTTAAAATATTGGATTGATTGTCTGTTAATGGGGTTAGGCGTTTTCTGCTGCCGCTTTTTTGAGGGCAAGTATGCTAAAGTTACTGTCTTCTGAAACGATGGTATTGCTCAGGTGGCCCAAGCCGGTGATTTCCATTTCCACGACATCGCCTGATTGAAGCCATTGTTCTTTGTATTGGGGGTTGTTAAGTTTTCCGGTTCCATTCAACTCCAGAAAGCAACCAGTGCCCACGGTACCACTACCAATTACATCACCAGGGAAGATATCGGCGCCGTAAGCGCATCGTTCAATGATTTCAGCAAAGGTCCAATCCATGTCGCCCACGCTCCCTTCGCTCACTTGGATGCCATTCACCCAACATTTCATGTTGAGGTTGTATGCGTGGCCAATGTGTCCGGGTTTTGCGGGGATTTTATAGGGCTCGAGTTCATCTGGTGTAACGAGCCAAGGACCGATAACAGTGCTAAAGTCTTTGCCTTTTGCGGGGCCGAGGTTGAGCAACATCTCTTCCATTTGGAGACGTCTGGCGCTCATGTCGTTCATGATCATGTATCCCGCGATGTATTGGTCGGCGTCTTCGGCTTTTACGTTTCTGCCGTGTTTACCTAGCACAACGGCTGCTTCGAGTTCGAAATCCAATTTTTCGAAGTGGTCGGGCATGCAGGGGATTTCTCCGGGACCTTGGATGGCCTTGTGGTTGGTAAAGTAGAAAATGGGGTATTGATCGAATTCGGGGATCATGGGAACGCCGCGATTTCTTCTGGCGGCGGCCACGTGTTGACGGAAGGCGTAACCATCTCTGCAGCTGGTGGGTTGTGGCACGGGTGCCAACAAAATATCATCAGAACAGGTCACAGCCAAGTGGCTATGATGTCCGCCTAGAATTTCTGCCTCAACGGTTTTGGCGAGGGCGCTTTGATTTTCCCAATCATTGAGCATATCGCGCATATTGTTGGCGATGGCGGGCTGAATGGTGTGAAGGGGATAGATGTTGGCATTTACCAAGATCCCAGTTTGGGGTTGACCATCGGTTTTGAAGGTGACCAATTTCATACTACAAAAATACGGCTAATTCCCGAGTTTCTGTGGGTAATCGGGTTTGGTGGTTGGGATGGGAAGTTAGATTTTTGTGTGGATTTATCGCCATGACAAACAAAACGAAGGTATTGGTAACGGGTAGCAATGGGTTGTTGGGACAGAAGCTCACGGATTTATTTTTACAGCAGCCCGATTGTGATTTATTGGCCACTGGGGCTGGGGGCAATCGACATCCGGTGGTGGAGGGGTATCGTTATCAGACGTTGGATATCACTGATGGGGAAGCCATGGATTCTCTGTTATTGGGTGAGTTACCTGATGTGGTGATTCACACGGCGGCTATGACACAAGTCGATGATTGCGAGTTTAAACGCGACGAATGTGTGGCATTGAACGTAACAGCAGTAGAAAACCTCGCTCGGTTGAGCACTAAGTTGGGATTTCATTTGGTGCATGTGAGCACGGATTTCATTTTCGATGGCACCAAACCGATGTACAAGGAGGAAGATGCGGCGAATCCGTTGAGTTATTATGGTTGGAGTAAGTTGGAGGGCGAAAAGCGCGTGATGGAATTTGCGAACAGTTACAGCATTTTGCGCACGGTATTGGTGTATGGAAAGGTGGCCGACATGAGCAGAACCAACATTGTATTGTGGGCGCATGGCACATTGAAACAGCAGAAATCGGCCAATGTGGTTACAGACCAGTTTCGCACGCCCACGTTGGCGGAGGATTTGGCCATGGGTTGTTTTTTGGCGGCCGCGCAGCGGGCGCAGGGCATTTATAACATTGCGGGAAAGGATTATATGAGTGTGATTGAATTGGTGGAACGGGTGGCTAAATTCTATGGTTATTCCACAGATTGTATCAATCGTGTAGACAGCAGTACGTTGAATCAGCCGGCAAAACGTCCGCCCATCACGGGATTAGACATCACCAAAGCGGTAAGAACCATGGGCTATCAACCCCATAGTTTTGAGGAGGGTCTTGCCTTGATGGGATTGGAAAAATAATGGTTGTAGGTTTAGGGCCTTGGCATCACTTCGCCACACTCTTTACAAGTGCGGAGCTCTTCTGAATCATAATATTCATTGAAGTGTTTCAAGAAATCTGTTTCGATATTTTTGAGCTCAAAATAGGCTTCGTGTAACTTGTTGTTGCAGTTTTCACAGAACCACAACAATCCATCGGTGAATCCTTTTCCGGCACGAACTCGTTCAATGACCAAGCCGATGGAACCTTCCGTTCTGCCAGGACTGTGAGGTATGCCTGCGGGAAGCAAGAACATATCACCGGGACCGAGTTTCACATCTACACGTTGTCCATTTTGCTGTGTTTTCACGGTGATTTCACCCTCCAATTGATAAAACAATTCTTCTGTTTCATTATAGTGATAATCACGGCGAGCATTGGGACCGCCCACAATCATTACGATATAATCACCACCCTCGGGGTACAGGTTTTTGTTGGCGACAGGGGGTTTGAGCAAATGCCGGTTTTCGGCAATCCAGGCTTGTAGATTAAAAGGCTTGCGAATTTCCATGATCTTTGGGTATTTGGGGTGCGAAATGACTTCGACACCACACAAAAGTAAATCTTTGCATCGCATTTTTTCATGTCATTCGTCATATCCACGATACAGCCACTCAATTTTTGCGATTTTTACTAAAAGTTCATCGCCTCGAATCATGTAACTTTGCCCTACAACTTCCATGAGTGACGCGATAAAACATGAATGTGGTGTTGCTTTCATTCGGTTGAGAAAACCGTTGGAGTATTACCAGGAAAAGTATGGCACCTTTTGGTATGGCTTGGCCAAGCTACAATACCTAATGACCAAACAATTGAATCGCGGCCAGGATGGAGCGGGGATGGGTGTGGTGAAATTGAATCCA
The DNA here is from genome assembly GCA_023258655.1 of Bacteroidia bacterium. Taxonomy (GTDB): domain Bacteria; phylum Bacteroidota; class Bacteroidia; order NS11-12g; family UBA955; genus UBA955. The sequence continues at coordinate 11,516 of JALQWO010000008.1, read as the reverse complement.
GAATATGGAGCGCGTTATTTGGCCCGAAAACGCAGTGCTAGCAAAACAGCCTTAACCGATATTTTCGAAGAAATTGGCGCTGCTTTGAATGAAATCCCCAAAGAATTTCGACAAGATGCGGATTATCTCAGGAAGCATTATCCTTATGCCGGTGAAATGCTGTTGGGGCATCTTCGTTATGGCACATATGGTGGGAACAGCATTGAGAATATACATCCTTTTCTTCGACAGAATAACTGGATGGCGCGAAACCTGATGTTGGCGGGCAATTACAACATTACCAATACAGATGAGTTGTTTAATGCCTTAATTGAGTTGGGTCAACAGCCGAAAGAGAAGAGCGATAATGTGTTGATGTTGGAGAAGATTGGTCATTTCATCGACGAGGAAAACCAGCGTTTGTTTGGTGTTCTCAAGGCCCAGGGATTTACCAATTTAGAGATTACCGAGAAAATTAAAGAGGAAATATCGTTAACCAACATTTTGAAGCGCAGTTTCAAAAACGTGGATGGCGGATATAACATGATTGGGATGTTGGGTCACGGCGATGCGTTTATCATTCGCGATCCGGCAGGGATACGTCCTTCGCACTACTACATCGACGATGAAGTGGTTGTGGTGGCGAGTGAGCGCGCGGCGATACAAACGGCGTTCAACATTTACCCTGAGGACGTGCAGGAATTGGGTCCGGGCAATGCGTTGTTGGTGCGCAAAAATGGTCACGTGGAAGAAGTGAACATTATCCCGCCTACGGAACGCATGAGCTGCAGTTTTGAGCGAATTTATTTCAGTCGGGGTAACGATCAAGCCATTTACCATGAGCGCAAAGAATTGGGGAGACTGTTGGCCAAGCCGGTAATGTCTTTGTTGGGTAATGACCTTGTCAATACGGTTTTCAGTTATGTCCCCAACACGGCAGCGACTAGTTTTTATGGGTTGATTGATGGCATTCATGAAATTAGGCGAGATTTACAAGCGGAGGCATTGTCAAAAATCGATGTGCAGAAGGAGCCTGAAAAGGTCAAAGAAATTTTGAGCTGGCGACCGCGCCGTGAAAAGATTTTGGTCAAAGACGTGAAAATGCGCACGTTTATCACCAATGACTCTGACCGCGATGATTTGGTGGGTCACGTGTACGACATCACCTATGGGGTTGTGAAGAGTTGGAATGATACTTTGGTGATCATGGACGATAGTGTAGTTCGTGGGACCACGTTGAAGCGCAGTATTCTGCGGATTTTGGATCGATTGGAACCGAAGCGCATCATTTTGGTGAGTTCGGCACCGCAAATTCGTTATCCGGACTGCTATGGCATAGATATGAGTAGGATGGGTGATTTTGCCGCTTTTGCTGCTGCGGTGGAGTTGCTGAAGGACAAAGGGTTATCGCACCTGTTGGAAGAAACCTATGAAGCGGCAAAGCGGGAGTTGGCGAAACCAGGCAGTGAACAGCGTTGTGTGGTTCAAGACATTTATGCTCCCCTTACCGACGCAGAGGTGAGTAAAAAAATTGCTGAAATGTTGAAGCCTCAAGACTTGAGGGCTGAATTTGACATTTTGTTCCAAACGGTGGACAATCTTCACGAAGCATGTCCGGGCGACAAAGGAGATTGGTATTTTACGGGTAATTATCCAACTCCCGGCGGAAATCAAGTAGCGAACAGGTCTTATGTTTATTACATGGAAGGTCGCAAGGAACGCGCCTACTGATGGCTTGGAAATCGCACAGAATAAATTGTAAATTCGCTGAATAAACTGATATGAGCACTTTGAACGATGTGATATCGCAATTGCAGGAGCAACTCGAAAAGAACTTACAACATACGGCTACGGAATTTTCACGCATCCGCGCGGGAAAGGCCAGTCCGGCAATGTTGGAGAGTGTGATGGTAGAATACTATGGAGCTCTGACGCCTTTGGCCCAGGTGGCAAACGTCAATACACCTGATTCACGTACGCTGGCCATTCAACCATGGGACAAAGGGTTGATTAGACCCATTGAAACGGCCATCATCAATTCCAATTTGGGTTTTGCACCACAAAACGATGGCGAGATGATTCGCATCAGCATTCCACCCGTGACCGAGGAGCGGAGAAAAGAGTTGGTAAAACGTGCGAAATCGGAGGCAGAGAATTCCAAAATCGGTATTCGAAATTATCGCAAGGACGCCAACGAGCGCATCAAAAAGTTACAGAAAGACGGATTGAGTGAGGACGATGCCAAAGCGGGCGAAGAGCGGGTACAGAAGTTGATTGATAGTTATATCAAGAAAACGGACGATTTGTTTGAGGGCAAGGAGAAAGAAATTCTCACCGTGTGACCCTTGATTGCGGTCAATACGATTTGGCCACGATCATTAATTGTTTTTTTACTTCTTCAGCGCGAACAAGCAATGCTTCAAGTGTTGGCGCGATGACGGTTGCATGTCCAAGTTTTCGGTTAGGTCGTGTTTCGGACTTCCGGTACATATGGATAAACACATCGCCGTTTTGGGTGATGTTGGCTTCGTTTGCCAATTGATAGTCGCCCGATAAGTCAGCTGGCCCAACAATATTAATCATGGCCGATGGATGAATGAGTGAAGGGTCGCCGAGGGGGGCACCTGTTAAGATGCGCAGGAATTGTTCAAACTGACTGCAATGGGAGCCTTCAATGGTATGGTGACCACTGTTATGGGGCCTCGGGGCGATTTCATTTACCCAAATTTCTTGATTTTCTGTGAGGAAGAGTTCCACGGCGAAAAGTCCGGGCGAGTTGAGTTTTTGTACGCATTGACGTCCGATCGTTTGGATTTTTTGTTCCAATTCCTTGGCAATACGGGCCGGTGAGAATAGGAATTCCACCAAATTACTTTGGGGGTTGAAATACATTTCGATGGCTGGATAAACAGCAAAATCACCATCTTGAGCTATGGCCACGATGACTGCAATTTCTAGGGCGTTGGGCACAAAAGACTCGATGAGGACGTCTCCACTGAAGGGGTTGTTGTTTAGTGCATCTGATTTGCTGAGTATGGTCACACCTTTGCCGTCGTAGCCCCCTTTGCGGGTTTTGATTACTACAGTATCCCCGGGAAATTGACTGAGCAATTCTGGGGTGATTTCTTCGGCGCTACAAAGTGTGAATGGAGCAGTGGGGATATCGTGTTGGGCGAAAAATTGTTTTTGTATGCCTTTGTCTTGGATAATCTGTAGGACGGAGGGTCTGGGAATGATGGTTTTTCCCTCTTTTTCGAGCTGGACAAGTGCATCCACATCGATGTGTTCAATTTCCCAAGTAATGACATCGGAATGATTGGCGAGGCTGCGAATATCTTCAGCGTTTTTTAGGTTTCCTTGGATGAAATGGTTGGCGATGGGGGCCGCGGGACAATCTGTTGATTGCTCCAAAACGGTAAATTCCACAGGCAAGCTGGGGTATTTCGCTTCGATTGTCATCATGCCCAATTGGCCACCGCCGATAATACCAACGCGTATCATACAGCAAAGATACGCGCTGCTTGCAACACGAAATTTGGTTGTTGCGTTTTTTGCCATATTTTCGGAGGTATCTTTGTAATTATATGATGGAGCCTCCCTCGGAATTGATGTTGTTGACAGTGAGCCCAAATGCTTGGTTGATAGTGGTTTTGTGCATGGTGGTGATTGCGTTTTTTTCGGGCATGGAGATTGCTTTTTTGTCGGCCTCGCGATTGCGGATTGAACTCCGGAGCAAGGAGAATTTGGGGGGTGGAAAATGGCTTTCTAAGTATGTGAAGAATCCCAGTGATTTTATTAGTACCGTATTGGTAGGAAATAATTTGGGATTGGTGGTTTATGGAATTTACATGGGTGAGATCTTGGATGACTCTTTTTCGGGGATTCCTTGGATGCAGAGTGAATGGGTAAAGTTCTTGATGATTACGTTGAGTAGCACATTGGTCGTCTTGGTTGTGGCTGAATATTTACCCAAAACATTCTTTAAAATGTATGCGGACCGATTGATTTTTGGATTGATTGGCATTTTCAGGATGGCTCATGTTATCATGTGGCCATTGATACAGGTGGTAAAAGGGATCTCGGCGTTCTTACTGCGAGTATTCACAAAGACCCGAATATCTGAGCACACGCCTGTTTTTTCTAAGGTTGATTTGGACAATTACATAGCATCTTTGGAAAATGCAGGCAATGTGGATTCGGTGGAGATTGATACGGAGGTATTCAGGAATGCTTTGGATTTTAGCGATGCAAAAGTGCGTGATTTCATGGTACACCGTACAGAGTTGGTGGGTGTGGATGTGAATGATACGGTGGCAGCATTGCGCGAGAAGTTTGTGGAGACGGCACACTCAAAGATTTTGATTTATAAAGAGAGTATCGATCATATCATTGGATTTGTACACCACAGTGATTTGTTCCACAACCCCCAGCGAATTCAAGATGTTTTGCGTTCTGTCCTCATCGTGAATGAAGGGTTACAGGCGCATGATATGCTGAGAAATTTCATGCAAGAAAAACGAAGTTTGGCTGTAGTGGTAGATGAATTTGGGGGCACAGCCGGCATGGTAAGTGTGGAAGATGTGTTGGAAGAAATCGTGGGTGAAATCGAAGACGAATTTGATGAAGTAGACAAGATAGAAACGGCCATTGGCAAGGGCCATTATGTCTTTAGTGCTCGGTTGGAGATTGATTATCTCAATGAGAAATACGACCTCAACATACCCGAAGGTGAATATAATACCTTGGGCGGGTACATCATTTTTTGTTCAGAGCGAATTCCATCTGTGGGAGAGATCATCCACCATGAACCTTTTGAATTTGTAATTAAGACATTGAAAGGGGCCCGTCTGGAGGAAGTGGAAATACGTGTTTTACCTAAAGAAGATTAACATGAAACAGAAACTCATTGGAATGGCTTTGTTTTTTTTGTTGGGAACAACAGAATTGCAGGCTCAAGATTCAACGCAGAATTTGTTGGCGGATTCCGCGAACAATTCGCCCGTGGGGGAGAGAGAATCCGGCGTTGCTATTTCGAATAATGATGACTCCACAATGAGCCGATATTTACCTCGATGGGAAGTAACCAGCAATGTTACCTTGGCCTTATCCAGGTTTTCTGGCAATGTGAGTCGGAATTTGAATGACGATCCCTATTTGTTGATGGTGCGGAAAATTACTTACAACCCCAATAATAGAGAATCGGCATGGCGCTTAGGTATCAATGGATTTCGTCGGAAGACGGAAGACATGAATGGTTTTAGCACAGAGGTTACTCGCAGTAGTGAGGAAAATTGGGCCTCGTTGGTATTGGGTAGAGAGTGGAGAAGAGATTTGGGAGTGGGATTCTATGCGTTTGGCGGATTTGATGGGCGGGGTATTTGGAGAAACAACAAGTCTGTGTCTTCCCAATTTGATGGCTTTGGAGGGAAAACGGAAATTGTGACTGATGCCAAGGAATATGGGGGAAGTTTTGGCGGTTTTGGCGGAATTGGGTTTAAATTTCACGAGCGCATCATCGTGTACACAGAGTCGATAGTATACGGACAAATGCTTCAAACGGAACGTGCCTTTTCGGTAAATGGTGTGAGAACATCACTCGAAAATAAGCGTGCTTTTTCTGTGGTTCCAATGGTTCCCATTGCCTTGTTTTTGACAGTCCAATTTTAATCTATGAGGCAGTATTTGTTTATCCTTTTGTTGGTTGGATTCTTGTCCAACGCCCAGGCTAACGTTGTGGCATCGGATACATCTGTACCAAACAAGACGATCACAGTGGTTCAAAGAACGGTGCCAACGCCCAAGATCAGTAAGAACATTGTAGTGGATGCAAACAATCGATATGTGGGATTTAATACCTCTTATTTGCTGCAGCAACTGATGCCATTTAATGCCATTCCCATTCAACAGAATATGTATGGGATCACTTACAGAAAATATCGAGAAAACAAGGGCTATAGAATATCAATGGGTGCGAATTTGACTGATTTGAACGAGGATATTCAATGGCTCGGATTCCGAATAGATAGAGACCGTCGTAAAATGATCAACAACCACTGGCTTTATTTTTACGGTGCTGGAGGAGGGTTTGAGGTATTTCAAAATCCAGAGAAAACAGTTTTTTTCGTGGAGACGGAAGTGAATTTGGTGGGCCAATTACATTGGGGTGTGGAGTATAAAATAAACCAAGTTATGTCACTGAGCATGGAATGTCAGGGCACGTTAAAATTGGGCTCGAACAGTTCTCTCGTTTTGAGACCGCCTACTGTGATCACGGCACATTTTAATGTAAACTAGGGATACACTATCACCCATTCATCCTTTGTGCTTCCACCAATCACTCCATATCCTTTGGGGATGTTGCCTTGCACGGGTCCGGGTAATTGTGTGATGGATCTTTGACTCCAAAGGTGTTCAGCCCTGGAATTGTAGTATTGATAAAGAGCCAAACTTATGTTTTCCAGTGTAATTTTTACAGAGAGTGTCTTTTCTGATTTGCTATTTCTGAAGGGTAGTAAATTATAGAATTTGAAATTACTTAAAACACCGTTGAATATATCGTCGGAGAAGAGAATCTCTGTTTCCGTGTAGTTATTGAAATTGTTTCTCACAAAGGGGGTTTCGTTGCCATCTATTTTCATGGTTTCCCATTCCGTAGCACTGTCAATGGGTTTTCCGAAGGGGTCTAGGGTATATTTTCGAACTTGGCGCTCGGCCGAAATGCGATAATAGTTTTCATCAATGGCGCTGTCTTTGAATTGAATGGTGAATACTTGGGTAATACCAATACCTGCGACGGCCTGTGTGGCCGTATCTGTTTTTGTGAAGAAAATATTTGAGGGCATCACATCGCTGACATGCACTGTGTCTAATGGGGAAATCAAAGAGAATGTAAAGCTGTCGCGAGCATGCAGCTGGAAATGATTGATTTGAAAATACCCTGGGGATTGCATTGTGGCCGAATTACTGATTCTATTTCCCACACTCAATAGAATACTTGCACTCGTTTGGGGTTTAAACACTTCTGAAATACCCACTACCCGAGAATAAGAAATGGTGTGAAAACTATCTGATTCCAGGGCACAAAGAACCACTGGGCCAGTGGCAGTTTGTGCAGGTTGGGGTACGACAATCTCGCGGCTACAAGAGGCAATCAAACACACCAAAAGTCCATGGGCGATGTGTATCCACTGTTTGGGCTTTGGATGATGGATGATATGTTGAAGCAGTGCTTTCAAAAGGATATTTGATAATTTATGTGTGGCAAAATTGGGAGCAGCGACAATTGGGTGAGTTTTCTTTGGCCCTGAGCGTCATAGGCAAAAGCAATAAAAAATGGATTTTGGCGATTGTAGACATTGTAAATCCCCAAAGACCAAGTTTCTTGGAACTGTTTGTGTTTTACTATGTACTGGGTAGAAATATCGAGTCTGTGATTGTCGCGACTTCTTGCATTGTTTCGATCTCCATAAATGAAAATCTCAGCAAAAGGATCATTTGGCGTAGGAGATTGATAAACACCAATGGGCAATGTGTATGCAAATCCTGTATTATAGGTCCAACTGCCACTGATTAATACTTGTTTTGATAATCTGTAGATGCCCACCAAATAAAAATTGTGCCGCCTGTCGTATCGAGAAGGGAAAATTTTCCCATGATTCAAATCGGCAAATTGCCTGTTATTGAACAACAGTGAATAACTCGCCCAACCGGTTAACTTGCCCGTGCGTTTTTCTACCAAGCATTCTAATCCATTGGCGCTCCCGATGCCTTGGGTGACCGTTTTTTCCCAGTTCAAGGCGCTCGTTATGTAGGCGGCATTATCGCGGTATTCAAGAAGATGCGTAAAGGATTTTTCGAAGTACTCAACACTCCACTGGAATTTGGGTTTTGTTAGGGTGGTTCCAAGGGAAAACTGTCTGGCTTGGGCGGGTGCGAATTCCGGATTGGATGGAACCCAAAGATCGGATGGCAAACCCATGGTAAGATTGTTCAGTTGATGAAAAAACTGCACATTTTGTGAAGCTGCCGCTTTGAACCAAATTTGGGGCGACAAGCGATATCGGTAATTAAAACGAGGTTCTGGACGGATGTAAAACTGTTGATCTTCCAAACCAAAATAGGAAATCCGTGAACCCAAATCGAGATAACCCCACTTGGGGTGGTGGAATTCTATGCTGGCATAGGTAAATATCTCAGGGGTGATGACCTTTTTGTCATTGTAGTGATAGGATCTGTAAATAGAATCAAATTGGGTTTCAAGGGTTCTGTCACCGGGTGTGAAAGTGTGACGGATATAGCCACCGCCAAGTTTCATGGCAAGGTGTTTTGTCCATTGGAAATCGAATTTGCCATCGGCTGCAAAATCGCGAAGTCCATTGGTGAGATTGTAATTGGTAAAATTGTCCTTGTTTTGCGTTGGGTCAATTTCGTTTCTCAGTTTGTAATGATAATCGTTGTGTTGGGTAAATGCATAGTCTGTATAGTGGACCTTCGCCGAAAAGCGCACCCTTCGATTGAAAAAATATTGCCATTTTAAACTGCCCAATTGGTTTCCCCATTGGTTTCCTTGTTCTCGCTTTTGGTAAATAACCACTTCGTTCGATTCTCCATAGTTTCTGTCGATAAAAAATGCACGATCTCTTCCTTGGTACAAGGTGAGTGATAGGGTGCTTTTGTCGCTGAATCGATGATTTAATTTTGCGTTAAAATCCCAAAAATTGTATCGATTGATGTTGTTGCTGTCTTTGAAAACTGCATTGGCAATGGATTGCGTTAAAAGGTCAAAGTTGGACCTGCGAAAGGCGACCGTGAAGGTGGTACGCTTCTTCCATAGCGGACCTTGTATCATGGCTTTACTCGTTAGCGCACCGATGCTTACGTTGCCAGAAATTTGATTTTCATTGCCATCCATTGACTGAACGGAGACAACACTGCTGAGTCTTCCTCCGTGTTCAGGAGAAAAAGTTCCCCGATTCAGTTGCGCACTTTTGACAATATCGCCGTTGAAAATTCCAAAAATGCCATAAAGATGATAAGCATTGAATACTGGCACATCATCGAGTAAAACCAAATTTTGGTCTGCGGCACCTCCTCGGACATACATCCCTAGCATCCCTTCTGAACCACTGACTACTCCTGGATTTAGGCTCAAAGCGCGCATAACATCGCCCTCCCCTAGCAAAGCTGGAATTTGCTGTAAACGGGCTGATGAAAGGCAAAACTGGTCTGATTGGCCATGAACAACGGCTAGACGACTTTGGTTTTTGTTGGCTTGAATGAGTGTGGTTTCAATTTGTTCGATGATGGGATTTAATTTGGCGACGATGAAGTAATCCCTTTTGCCTAAGACTGTATCCCGATAGACATCGTATCCGGGGTAATAAATGCTAATGATCAGGGTATCTGTTATATTTGTTTTATCATCTGGCAAGGCGATTTTAAAAACGCCAAACTCGTCCGTGTAAGTAAACAATTGTATTTTGGGAATTTGGACGATGGCTTTGACCAACCTTTCACCGGTGGGCGCTTGTAATACATTGCCTGAGATAAAACGTTGTCGAAGAGGGGTTTCACTGGCCCATTTTTTTAGAATGATGGTATTGTTGTTCAGCTGATAATCGAGTCCATGGTGGTGTAGAAAGTCCCTTAAGGCCTTGTCTGCTCTTATGTTTTGATAGTCGACATCGATATTTTTATTTGCCGGTAGGAGTTCATTGTTGTAGGCAAAAGTATATCCTGTTTGTTGGGTAAATTGGCTCAACACTGTAGGGAATCCAACACCCTTGTATTGGATGGTAACATGGCGATTTAGTCCCACAGTCTGTCCGCTCAATACATGGATTGAACCAAATACCAACAAGGCAATCGCTATGAAACAGCGGATTTTCAAACAGCGAAAAGGATTTAGGGCGAGGTGGTTTGGTTTTTGTCGGCGTAATCAAAAACGCGTTTTAATAATTCGCTGCCCCGTTGAATTGGGTCTTTCCGAATGAGATTTTCTTGTACTTCAATTTCACTAAAAAGGGCGAAAAGGGCTTTTTCAGTGACATAATTTTCTAGGTTTGGCTGAACATCGTTAACGATACCCAATACTTTTTTGTTCCGGTTGATGGTGTTCACTATGGGTGTCCAATACTGATAAATAGCCACTGTTTCCAGGGCGGTTTTGATTTCCGGTTGAAATGCTGCGGTTAGCGCATTGGTGGTATTGGTTTTCAGGTATTGTGTGGCTGCACCGTTACCGCCGGTAAGGATTTGTAGGGCGTCTGCAAAAGACATTTGTTGAACCGTGTTTTTGAAGATGGGAAGGGCTTTGGCAGTGGCCATTTCTGCGCCTTGGTTCATGGCTGCAATCGCTTTGTCAAGTTCTTTACCAATTGCAGCGTTAAGTAGAGCACTGTTGCGTATTTTGCTTTCCAAGGATTGGATTTCTGGGGGAAGTAGAATTTTATATACCGCATTTTGCGAAAATCCGCCCGCTTGTTGTAGCTGTTGGGTGCCTGCACCAACTCCTTTCATGAGGGCTTCTTTGAGCCCAGAAGCAGCGTCCTCTTGACTTAATTTTTTTTGTACGGGCAATCCTTCCAATCCCGCTGTTGGCAATGAAATGTCGCCGATGGGGAGATTGGATAATGATCCACAAGCCTGAAACAAACCGAGTGTACCAACTGTGAGTAATAAAGTTGTTTTGCGCATCATTCAAATATACATTTCTCGACGAAATTCGATGGATTTGGTGGATATAAAGGCCATGAAAGGGGAGATTTTTCCGTCGAATTCCGAAAAGATGCTGCATATTTGAAGTTCAAACCAATTCCTCTGCGATGTACGAGTTTCACGGTGATAAAAGAAGGTATTTTGACATGACTTACAAGGTCACGGTGGGACATATTATCCCATTTTTACAGTCCAATTGGTCGTTTCCCAAGGATATGCAAGTTCTTGAAATAGGTTGCGGAGAGGCCGGGGTACTGAAGGCCTTTACAGAATTGGGATACCAAAGTACGGGGATTGAGTTGGAGGAAAGCAGATTGGAATTTGCACGTGAATTTATGAAAGAAGAACTTGCTGCGGGCAAAGTTCAGTTTTTGAATAAGGACATCTATGACGTTGTACCTGATACAGATTTGGGTACCAAATTCGATTTGATCATTCTAAAAGATGTTATTGAGCATATACCGGATCAAGCGAGGTTTATGCCACAGTTGCATCGATTTTTGAAACCAGGGGGCAAGGTGTTTTTTGCTTTTCCACCTTGGCAAATGCCCTATGGAGGACATCAGCAGGTACTTCCCCAAAAATGGGCGTCGAAATTGCCATTTTATCATTTGTTGCCCGGTCCATTGTATCCCGCTGTATTGAAATTACTCGGTGTGCAGCCAAATGTAATTAAAACCATGGAGGAAATCAGGAGTACGGGGATTAGTATAGAGCGATTTTTACGCATTTGTAGAACATCGGATTTTGGAATCAGCGGTAAGAAATTTTATCTCTTCAATCCCATTTACGAGTACAAATTTGGGATCAAACCAAGAACC
>JALQWO010000089.1 GCA_023258655.1 Bacteroidia bacterium | reverse complement strand
CAATTACATTCCCCATACTGAGAGTCATGGCACCAAGGAACTTTGGAGAACTTTTTGGTTACTCTTGGGTATCACGGTGTTGGACTTTGTCATCTATTTTGTGATGCCAGCCAGCGGATTTAGAAACTTCATCTTTATTTTCTTTGGCTTGGTGAAAGCCTATTATATCGTTGGTGCTTTCATGCACTTGAAGCACGAGAAAATCAATTTGGCTTTGGTCATCTTAGTTCCGACCTTGTTCATTGTGGGTTTGGTGATGGGGTTACTTTACGAGGGATCTGCCTTGGAAGTGATGAAGTCAATGTAATTTATGGCAAATACAAAAAACCGTATAAAGATGGCCGCAATTGCGGCCATCGTCATTTTACCGATTTTGGGCATCCTGTTATTGGCTGAAGCCAAATGGGTGCACAAAGAATTACCCTATTTGGGTGAGACGGTTGTTGCAGCAGATGGTACCAAGGAGTACCACACGGTGAGCGACATTAACCTAATCAACCAACATGGGAAACCCATTGGTTTGGACGATTTTGATTCATGCATTGTGGTGGCCAATATCTTCTTTGCTTCTTGTGCCGAAGTTTGTCCAGCCATGAACAAACAGATTCAAGTAATCGCCGAGGAGTTTCAAGCGTTTCCCAATGTACGGTTTTTGACCATTACCATCGACCCAGAACATGATTCAGTGCCTGTATTGGCGACATATGCCAATGCCTACAAAGCGGATTTGTACAAAAGAACCTTCGCCACTGGAAGCAAGCGCGAGATTTATGATTGGGCCATGAACGATTTGTTGTTAGCCACAGAGCAACGTGGACAGGATTTTATCCATGACGACAAAGTGGTGATTATCGACAAATCGAGACACATTCGCGGAATTTTGGAGACATCGGGCAAGACGCTTACCGAGAAATTGGAAAAGGTGAAGCGCATACAAGACGACATAAACAATTTGCTCTATGAATACAGAAAAAACGACCTGGATAAGTGATAAAGGCTTTTTTCGCCTTGTAGTAATCATTACCATCGCTGTAATGGGTTTGGTTACGTTGTTGCAGTATTTGCCCGCTGACATGCGTCCCACTGCGGAATTTGCCAAAGTGTTGCCATTCACCAATGCGGTGTTGAACAGTTTGGTATCGATTGCTTTGGTGTTGGGTTTCTTGGCCATCAAATCGGGAAAGAAAGGAACGCATCAGGCCTATATGCTAACGGCGTTTATATTATCTACCGTTTTCTTGCTGAGTTACGTTACCTATCACACATGCACCGAACACACCAACTTTGGGGGTACAGGCAATGTGAAGTATTTGTATTACTTCATTTTGGCCACCCATATTGTATTGGCGGCGGCGGTGTTGCCGATGGTATTGTATACGATGTATTATAGTACTTCCGGACAGTTTGCGAAGCACAAGAAGTGGGCCAGGGTGACTTTTCCGATCTGGTTGTACGTGAGTGTGACTGGAGTCATAGTATATTTCATGATTGCGCCGTATTATGCGTTCAAATACTACCCATTCTAAGATGAAAAGAATTTTTGCCACGCTGGCGCTCACGGTTTTTGCGGCACTTTCTGTAGGTGCACAATGTCCGATGTGTAAGGCGGCATTGACATCAAATCGCGATCATGCGAAGAACAAACCAGTTGTAGGCAATGGGATAAACAAAGGCATATTGATGCTTTTGGCTACGCCCTATGTTTTGATTGGTACTGCGGGTGTATTTTTTTACCAATACAAGCGCAGACAGAAATATGGAAAATAAACGTCAGGGTATAGTGCCCTTTATCGCTTGCAAATGTCCCAAATGTGGCAAAGGCAAGGTGTTCAAGAACAGTATTTTTAGTACCAAATTCGCTGAGACCAACTACAGTTGTACGGTTTGTCAGATGTCGTATGAGCCAGAACCCGGTTTCTTTTACGGCGCGATGTATTTTAGCTATGCCTTGATTGTGGGGTTGATTATCACATGCAGTGTGTTGTTTTACAGTTTCAATCTGTTCGATTACGCCATTGTGGGTATCCCAACCATCATTGTGGCGATGGTGCCGTTGATTTTTCGCTACAGTCGCATGCTGATGCTCTATGTGGTTTATCCAGCCATGTACAAGGAGAAATTTTATAATCCCCAATCATAAAAAGATCCCCATTTGGGGCGAAGCGAAAATGTATGGGTGGGTTATTTGAATACACTCAAACTGATGGGTACTTCAAACCAAGCGGCGATATTTTTTCCGTTATAGGTAGCAGGTACCCATTTGGGACAAGCTTTTAGGACGCGAATTGCCTCGATGCCAAACTCAGGGCAGCCTTTACTGATTTCTTTGATGCGACAATTAACGACAATCCCTCTGCGGTCAACATTGAATCGAATCCGAACATATCCGTTGATGGATTCATTCAAACAGCGGCTGGGATAGTTGAATTCAGCTGAAATGTACTCTTTGAAGGCATTTTCACCACCCAAAAATCTGGCTGGCGTAATGGCTCGATTGGGAAAAGTTGTATCCACGGGACTGGGTAAAAGTTGTAGGGAGTCCGCGGGAATTTCCATCAAGACCAATGTACTTTCTTTATTTCGTTTTCCATTCGCGGTTACATACGGTGTGAAGGAATTGTATTTGATGGCTTCCACGATGGTAGCTCTGATACCGGAATCTTCCGTGTTTCCATCCCAAACTTCGGCAAAATCTGCCCGACCTTTTTTGTTCACGCGCATGTGAATCAAGAAAACCAAGGAGCCTTTTTGATCTACAGCTTCTTGGATGTTGGGGTGTATTTTTTTGATACTTTGGGTAAAAGTATCCCAGCCTTGAACGGGGTGGGGTCGTGTGGATTGCACCCACCAATTCGAATTTTTCTTGAGCAAAATGGGTGGTTTGGGTGCTGCATCGGCACCCAACAATGTTTGATTCGTAATTCCAGTTAAGAGGGCCAATACCAAACAAAGGCTTTTCCAATGGTAAAACCTTTTTTCAACGAAGTAGTGCGGTATAGAGACTTCCATGTAGATGTAAAATTACTGCCAACAGCATAGAAAAAAAAGGGGTGAAGGAAAACCTCCACCCCTGACTCAAAGGAAAAACAATTTTAATCGGCTTGAACCGCGAGAATTTCTTCTCCACCCGCCATTTTGGTGCGGATTTTTTGTTCGATTTCGGCCATCATTTCGGGGTTATCATGAATGAGCTCCTTCACGGCATCTCGACCTTGACCCAATTTGGTGTTGTCGTAGCTGTACCAACTTCCGCTTTTTTGGATGATGTTGGCATCCACGGCAATGTCCAAAACCTCACCGGCCCTGCTGATCCCTTTGCCATACATGATGTCGAATTCAACCACGCGGAATGGAGGTGCCACCTTGTTTTTGGCCACCTTGACTTTTGTGCGATTACCCATCACATCATCGCCATCTTTGATTTGTGCGTTTCGGCGAATGTCTAAACGAATGGATGCATAAAATTTCAAGGCATTACCACCGGTGGTGGTTTCTGGGTTACCAAACATAACACCAATTTTTTCACGAAGCTGGTTGATGAAGATACAAATACAGCCTGTTTTGCTGATTGTACCTGTCAATTTGCGCAGTGCTTGGCTCATCAAACGGGCGTGTAGACCTACTTTGCTGTCGCCCATGTCCCCTTCAATCTCTGCGCGAGGTACCAAAGCCGCTACTGAGTCGATAACCAAAACGTCGATGGCTCCCGAGCGCACGAGGTTATCGGCAATTTCTAAGGCTTGCTCTCCATCGTCGGGTTGTGAAATCAAAAGGTTAGCGGTGTCGATACCCAGATTTTCTGCATAGATCTTATCGAATGCATGCTCTGCATCGATGAATGCGCATATTCCACCCTTTTTCTGTGCTTCCGCAATGGTGTGCAAGGCAATGGTGGTTTTACCACTACTTTCGGGGCCGTATATCTCCACAATTCTACCCCGGGGAAATCCACCCACGCCCAGTGCCAAATCCAAACCGAATGAACCGGTGGAAATGACATCAACGGCTACGCTACGCGTATCATCCATCTTCATCACAACGCCCTTGCCATAGGTTTTCTCCAAACGCTCAATGGTCTGTTTCAGGGCTTTCATTTTTTCTTGTTGTTCGCTCATAACTATCTATTTAAATAACCGATTAATTGCTTTCAATGAATTCAAAACTAATGAAATTGTTTATATAATTGTCAAATATATGATTAAAATTTTATCAACAATGAGAAAGAGAACGTCTAGCGGGGTGGATTTGCAAATTTTGCAAAACAAATTTTTACATCATGGAAAAACTGCCATGGATAACAGTGAGTTGTTGGTCTTGGTTTTGGGCAATGGCAGAAAATCGCAGCGATCCCATGCGTTGGCGTTGCGTTTGTTGGAGCATTGTGCGGGTGATTTGCGGAATCTTGCACAGATGTCTCCTGAGGAATTGCTCTTGATTGACGGTTTGGGGATGGCGGGAGTTGCAACGTTGTCGGCCGCTCTGGAACTTGGCCGCAGGCGGGCCATCGACGAAACGCGAACAAAACAAATTCGCAACCCCGCTGAAGCAGTGGCATTGTTGCGACCCTTGTTTTTAGATTCCGTGGTGGAGTCGTTTTATGTGGTGTATTTGAACCGAGCGAATCGCATGTTGCGATTGGAGTGTGTGAGTGTGGGCGGTATGACGGGTACGGTAGTTGACGTGCGTTTGGTTTTCAAGAGGGCGCTTGAATTGAGGGCAAGTTCGTTGGTGTTGAGTCATAACCATCCCTCGGGGAATGACCGTCCTTCTGAGGCAGATGATCGCTTAACGGAGCAATTTATCAAAGCGGGCAAACTTTTGGATATCACAGTGATTGATCATGTAATCATTGCGGGACACTTGCATTACAGCTATGCAGAGGATGGCATGTTGTCAAGGTTTTGAGCATTTGTACAAAGTTGAATGTAAAAAGAATAAAAAAACGCAGAATCATGGTGACGTGTCATATCGTTTTCTTTTTGGAAACGTTAAATTTGCATACTTATGAACCAATTCAACGCCCTTTATTCGGAGTCGTTTGCCGATCGCCACATCGGACCAAGACAAAGTGATTTGAATGCCATGCTCGCCACCATTGGTGCAAAGAGTTTGGATGAGTTGATCGATCAGGTAGTTCCCAGCAACATCCGTTTGCCGAAACCACTGTCGGTAGGGGAGCCCATGAGCGAAGTCGAATTTTTGTCGATGCTCCGCGAAAAAGCAGCCAAAAACAAAGTGTACAAGAATTATATCGGGATGGGCTATTACAACACCCACACACCCGGTGTGATTTTGCGTAACATCATGGAAAATCCAGGTTGGTACACGCAGTATACACCCTATCAGGCGGAGATCAGTCAAGGTCGTTTGGAGGCGTTGTTGAATTACCAAACCATGGTTATCGATTTGACCGGCATGGAGTTGGCAAATGCTTCATTGTTGGACGAGGGTACCGCTGCTGCTGAGGCGATGAATATGTTTTACGGGTTGGACAAGAAAAGTGCGGCGCACAGATTTTTTGTCGACAACAGCGTATTCCCCCAAACGGTGGATGTCTTGATTACCCGTTCTGAGCCAATCGGCATCGAAATCGTTCGCGGAGACTATAAGACATTTACACCGGATGCGTCGTTTTTTGGCGCTTTGGTTCAATATCCTAACGCGGATGGCAGCGTTGAAGATTATCGCAGTTTCGTTGATGCTTGCAAGGCGTTGAATGTGAAGACTTGTTTTGCTTCTGATTTGATGGCTTTGACGTTGTTGACGCCTCCTGGTGATTTTGGGGCGGACTGCGTAGTGGGAAATACCCAGCGTTTTGGTGTTCCTTTGGGTTTTGGCGGACCGCATGCGGCCTTCTTTGCCACCAAAGATGAATTCAAGCGTGCGATTCCAGGTCGTATCATTGGTGTATCCATTGATGCTGAGGGTAACCGTGCTTTGCGCATGGCTTTGCAGACCAGAGAGCAGCATATCAAACGTCAGAACGCCACCTCAAACATCTGTACTGCACAAGTATTGTTGAGCATCATGGCGGGAATGTACGCCGTGTATCACGGTCCAGCGGGTTTGAAGAAAATCGCCGAGCGCATTCATGCTTTGGCCGTTTCTTTGGGCGATGCCATCGTGAAGACGGGCAATGGGGTTTATAGTTTGCAGCACAGCCATTTCTTTGATACCCTTTTGGTGAATGTGCCTCGGGTAGAAACCATACAAGCATTGGCGCTTTCGGAAGGTATAAACTTGCGTTATGCCAATGGCGCGGTGGGTATTTCTATCGATGAGACAACTTCGATGACCGATATCGAAAAGTTGGTGAGTTTGTTTGCCCGTGCCATTGACGGGGCGGCGGCGAAGCCTGAAGGGGCGGTATCGCACAAGCTGCCAGCGGCTTTGTTGCGCGAGAGCAATTACATGCTTCATCCGGTATTCAATCGCTACCATTCAGAGCATGAGATGTTGCGTTATATCAAATCGTTGGAGGCCAAAGATTTGAGTTTGTGTCACTCCATGATTTCTTTGGGCAGCTGTACCATGAAATTGAATGCCACCACAGAGATGATTCCTGTGACTTGGCCTGAATTCAACAGTTTGCATCCGTTTGCCCCATTGGATCAAGCGAAAGGGTACATGGAAATCATCGATGAGTTGAACAAAGATTTGAGTGAAATCACCGGTTTCCACACCATGAGCATGCAGCCGAATGCTGGTTCACAAGGGGAGTATGCGGGATTGATGGTGATTCGTGAATATTTCAAGGATCGTGGCGAATCGCACAGGAACATCGCATTGATTCCATCGAGTGCGCACGGTACTAACCCCGCATCGGCGGTGATGGCGGGTATGCAGGTGGTGGTATCGCCATGCGACGAAAACGGAAACATCGATGTAGAAGACATCCGCGCGAAGGCCGAGCAATACAAAGACAATTTGGCTTGTTTGATGGTGACGTATCCCAGCACGCACG
>JALQWO010000088.1 GCA_023258655.1 Bacteroidia bacterium | reverse complement strand
TCCGCTACCGCCACCAAAAAGCACATAGTGTGCCGCACGAGACGATTCTGGCACCACGGTAAATTTACCCATGGGGGGCATCACCGCCATGACATCGCCTTCCTTGATTTCGCTGTTGAGGTAGTTACTCATCTTACCACCATCTACGCGTTTCACAGTAACTGCCGGCAAAGCGTCAACACCCGCATAGGTGCACAAGGAATAGGAGCGACGAACTTTTTCTCCCGCCAATTCTACTTCAAAGGTGAGATACTGTCCAGCCGTGTACGCAAAAGTATCTTTCAGGTTTTCAGGAACTTCGAAATACAAAGTAGTGGCGTCCGCAGTTTCACGAACCAATTTCTTTACGGTTAAGGGAAAAAATCCTTCTGTCATATTAAGTGCAAATTTAACGCTGTTGCTCCGAGAAGAACACAAATAATCACAATTGGTTCAGCATTTCGCGGAAAATCACATCAAACGCTGATAGGCGCGCCACCAACGATCGGGCATTTCATCGGCACAAACTTGCTCGTAGTCGCGGTACGAACAACCAATAAAGAAAGTACGTTTATCATAAGGGTGTGGGATTTCCATCCACCAGCGGTTGCTTTTTCTGCTCTTGTAGAATACGATTTCATGACCCGTAGAACTCAACCGATTCCGATAAATCAAAAATTCCGTGGAATCATGGGTGGGATGATCGTGATAACGACTTGTAAATCCATCCACAAAATACCAAACCATTTGGGCCAACAAATCGGTGGAGGCATCATCGTGTGTATCGGGTTTCAACCCATAGAAAAAGGCCGAAGACAATTGATTGGAAATACCCGCGTACCGGGCGATGCGCGCCGCCTCTTCCGCATAGAGTCCATTGGGTGAGCCCAATTGTGTTGAGGGCGCATCACACTTCCGAATCGCGTTCAAATCAAATTGCAGTATGTGGGCGCTCCGTAAAATGGGTTCCGTCTCCTCAATCGCATCCCTCACTTCACCCAAACGGTGGTTCTCGAAGTACATTTTCTCCAACAGTGCGGCAGTACTCTCTGAAATATAATAAGCCTGGGTAGCCAGAAAATCGATGTTAAACAAATTGGATGGTTTCTCTACCAAGATGGAACGCAGCGGCGTACCCTCTTCCATATCGATGCCCGGTGTCACCTGAACGATTTCAACGGGTGTGTCGTGCTGTCGGTAAGCCTTGTAATGTCCATAAATCAGACTGTCACTTCCACCCACAACAACTACGTGAATGCCCATACCCAACAATTCACCCATGGCTTCGCTTAGGGCAAATTGTCGCTGTTTTTCGTCGTCTGTTTCCACCAAATTTCCCAAATCGGCCATGACCAAATCGCCAAAACGCCATTGCAAACGGTAAAACGACTGTCGGAATGCATCAGCACCCGCACCGTTTCCAATCAAAGCCAACTTGGTTTTCTTGAGTTTGGGAAACGACTTCCCATGCACCAACAACTTGCCACCAACGGTTTCCTTGCGATCGCGGTGCGGTGCCCAAACCGACTCATCAATGGGTGTAAAAAATGCGTCCAACATGCCGTACGAAAATCCATCAACGCCCATCGAATGGCAAATCAATGAATCCACATGACTACAAAAATGGAATCAAGCGTACCAAATGGTCCCTATCTTGGGTTACTCAGCACCCAAAAACAATCGCTTTGAAACGCTTTACGGCGTGATGGTTGCCTCAACCCAGTCATAAGACCCCAAAGCGCCCACAGCATCATTGCTCCAGTTGGTATACAACAGGACGGGTTCCGCAAATGGGTTGTCTGATACCTGCAAATCGCGCAAATAACGCTCCTTGTATCCCTCGTCCATCACCCAAAACGTCCCCGCACATTCATGTAAAATCAAGGGATCCGTTGGCGTTCCACCACCCGGACCCATGTCCATAAAGATTCGGTCGTTGAAGAAATAACGCAACGTATCTGAGGACTTGCCCTCTGCAATGCCCTCATTGCTAAAAAACAATTCACTGCCGTAAAAATCACCCTGTCCATCTTCCATCACCATGTTGAATTTCGGCGCATAATAAAAGCCTGTTTTGGTTGTTCCCGATTTCAATTCTATGGCCACATTCACACTCTGACCGCCCCAATTGTTGGCCTCCAATTTGCCAATGCGGTATTGGCCGATCAACAAATCGGTTTCCTTCAAGGCCGGCGGTACAGTGGTTGTAGAAAAATAAATCGAACCATCCTTGAGCTCCACATCCACCCGATATTGGTGTTCGTTCACAATGGGCAAGGCAAACGCGCGGATTCGATACAACATGATGGCCGAATCAAATGGAATCTTCACCGATTTACCTGCGGTAATATCCGTGATTGTTACTTTGGCATCACCAATCCTTGGTACTTCATAATCTTGAGGACCAAAATAAGGTTTGGTATAACCCAACTCCACGGTAATATTTGGATCCTTGGGGGATAGGTAACAAGTAATGGCTGTTCGCTTTTTGTATGTGGGCAAATCCACAGCAGCATCTTGGTCATAGCAGCCCGTGGCCAAAATCACCACCGACAACACACCACCAATCCAACGAAAAATATTGTTCATCATGACTTTGCTTAACGAAATTTATAAGTCCAACTTAGAGACGGAATCATCGGAAACAGCGTGGCCTTTTTCAGGGTCCGCACCGTCCCAGCGTCATTCAACTGACCATAGTAAAAGAAAGGATTGTAGCGATTGTAGGCGTTGTAAAAACTCAACTCCCAAGTTTGAATCCCCCGCACTTTTTCCTTTTTGAATTGCAATCCCACATCCAAACGGTGGTAGGCCTCCATACGGAAGCTGTTGCGCTTGCCATAATCGATCAGCTCGTTGTTAAAAAACCCAGCCGCCGCATCCCAGACTTCAGGAAACGAACCCATATAATGGCCCGAACCCCTTAAATATCCCTGTGGCATCGTGATGGCATTCCCCGTTCCATAGACCCATGTTGCAGAGGCTGTAAACAATTTGCTCAATCGATAAATGCAAACGATAGAAGCATCATGCCTTCTATCGTACTTGGCGTAGTATTTCAAACCCTGATTGACCTCGTCGAACTGCAATTGCGTCCAACTCAACGTATATCCTATCCATCCACTCAACTTACCTACCTGCTTTTGCAAGAACACTTCTGCTCCGTAGCTCCAGCCCAATCCACTGGTAACTTGGCTTTCCCAGGCTTTATCATTGGTAGAAACATTGGGATTGAAGAAGTCATCGCCCAATAAAAACGACGCCCCCTCTTTGTAGGTGATTACGTTGGTCATGGTCTTGTAATACCCTTCTACACTCAACGAAAATCCCTTGTTAAAATCCTTGGCAATGCCCGTGGCCAACTGTTGACTTTGCATCGGTTTCACATTGGCCGTTGCTGGAACCCATAAATCGGTAGGCAATCCAATGCCCGTACTGCTCAACAAATGAATGTATTGATTCATCAAAGCATAGCTCGCCTTCAAAGCCAAATCCTTCCGTATGTTGTAGGCCATACTCAAACGAGGCTCTGGGTTCAATACCTGTTTATTCTCTACCAAATAATGACTCAATCGCAAACCGGGATAAAAGTTCCATGCCCCCTCCCGCCATTGATCCTCCACATACACCCCACTTTCATAGGTGTTGATGACCTTGATTTTGCGGTTGAAATTAAAATTTGAACCCACTTTCAATACGATGGCACTCGGACTGAATTGGTGGTTAATGGTTGAAAACCCCGCGCGAATCATGTGCTTGGGATTGGGCCTGAAATCAACGTCGTACTTCACCCCATAATCATTGATGGTACTGGAATATCCCAACTCAAACTGACTGGTGTCGCTCTCTTTTTGTAAGATGTTAATGCTCAAATCATAGTGGCTGTAAATCAATGCGGTGTTCGCAAAAGTCCTTGGATTGAACTGGTGATTCCATCGACCTGTCAACGTCTTATTTCCCCAGCCAAAATTGGTTTTAAATTGCGATTTCGCCTGTTTGTCGTTCAGGTAAAACTTATCCCGTCCAAAATACCCTGACACATACAATTTATCCTTGTTAGACAAAATATAATTGGCCTTGGCGTTCATGTCGTAGAAGTAGTATCCGGCATTGGCGCCATTCGTACTCGCCATGATCAAGGGCTGAACCAATGCATCCAAATAGGTCCGCCTTCCTGAAATCATGAAAGAGCTTTTTCCCTTGACGATGGGACCTTCAAACACCGCCCGAGAACTAATCACTCCAATACCCACCTCTCCTGCAAATTTTTTGTTGTTTCCCTCTTTCATATTCATGTCGATTACACTCGACAATCGCCCACCGTAACGAGAAGGGAACCCGCCTTTCACCAACTCCACGCTGCGCAGCGCATCGCCGTTGAACAAAGAGAAAAATCCAAATAAATGACTGGCGTTGTAAACAATCGCTTCATCCAAAACAATCAAATTCTGGTCGGGACCACCGCCGCGAACGTAAATGCCCGACTGTCCTTCCCCGCCCTTTTGCACGCCTGGCATCAATTGTATCACTTTCAACACGTCTTTTTCGCCCAAAAGAGCCGGAATTTCTTTGATCTGTTGCACCGGAATGTCGATCCGGCTCATGTCGGCACGATCCGCAATGGTGGTTTTTTTCGCCTTGATTTCTACGGTTCCCATCGACTCAACAACCTGAATGGCAGAAAGTTCCACATTCACCGCAGTATCCGCTTTCGCCGTCCAATAAATACTGTCGGCATAAAAACCCGGAAAACGGAAGTAAACCCACTGTGCCTGTCCTTTGGGAATGGTAATAGAATAAAATCCATAGCTGTTTGAAAGGGTCCTACTCGCATTGGGGACAGCGGCAATCACCACGTTTCCCAACATTTCACCGCTGCTTTTTTCGCGGAGATATCCACTGATACTGGCTTTGCTGCTGGGCGTTTGGGCTTGCACTTGAATCGCCGAACTCGCCATGAGGCCGAGCACACCGAACCAAGATTTGCTTAACAATCGACAAATCATAAAGATGCAAACTTAAGCACCAAGGGATGGATTACCGCAGAAAATGAACGGTAGTTCGACGAATTAATCGGTTAAATGGCGACCGGGGCTTTGATTCCAGGATAGGGATCATAACCTTCCAGCGTAAAATCCTCAAAAGAGAAATCGAACAAATCAGTAATCGCTGGATTCAATTTCATGGTAGGATAGGGTCGGGGTTCGCGTGACAATTGCAACTGCACCTGCTCCATGTGATTGCTGTAAATATGCGCATCGCCAAAGGTGTGCACAAAATCGCCGGGTTGCAAGCCGCAAACCTGTGCCATCATCATCGTCAACAAAGCATAACTGGCGATATTGAAAGGCACGCCCAAGAACAAATCCGCGCTGCGCTGGTACAACTGACAACTCAATTTGCCATTGGCCACGTAAAATTGAAACATGGTGTGACAAGGCATCAATGCCATTTGCTTGATTTCGCCTACGTTCCAGGCGTTGACCAAAATTCGTCGACTGTCGGGACTGTTTTTAATCAAATGCAACGCTTCCGCGATTTGGTCGATGACTGTTCCATCCTTGGCCTCCCAAGAACGCCATTGCTTGCCATAAACCGGACCCAAATTGCCCTCGGCATCCGCCCATTCATCCCAAATACTAACACCGTGCTCCTTCAAGTAGGCGATGTTGGTTTCCCCTTTCAAAAACCACAATAATTCATGGATGATGCTCTTCAAATGCACCTTTTTGGTGGTAATCAGTGGAAAGCCCTGCTGTAAGTCGAAACGCAACTGTCCGCCAAACACACTGATGGTGCCTGTTCCTGTGCGATCCGATTTGTGGTCGCCATGGGCCAAAACATGTCGCAAAAAATCTTCGTATACAAATGCTGAACTCATGGAGCTTGAAGGGGTTGCACAAAATTACTCCTTTCGCGAGACCGCCGTCGTAACACGTTCGAATATTCTCCAAAACATTTCAACAAATTGTAATGGGGTCGGCAAAATCTGCCCAACAAGCGTTAGAATGACACTTATTGTATCCTTTGCGATTCTAAATCCCCAAAAAACTCCACAAGAATTGATAAAATCGGATGGTAAAATACCTTGCAGATGCAAAAAACGCGTAAGTTTGCAAGTCAATACGATTATGGCAGAAGTTGTTAGATTACCCAAGATGAGCGACACCATGACAGAAGGTGTCATCGTTAAGTGGAACTACAAAGTAGGTGATACCGTAAAAAGCGGAGATATTTTGGCGGAAGTAGAAACCGACAAAGCCACCATGGACATGGAGGTATACGCCAAGGGGACCCTATTGCATTTGGCTTTGAATGAAGGCGATGCTACCCCTGTAGACAGCATCATTGCTGTGGTGGGAAACCCCGGTGAAGATTTTCAATCGTTGTTGGGTTCTGCACCCGCAACAGCCGCGGCACCTGTGGCTGAGGCCGCTCCGGCAGCCGTGCCGTCCGCACCAGCAACCCCTGCTGTTGCTGTAGTAGCCCCGGCACCTACGGCGCCAACGCCAGCAGCAATCCCTGCCATCAGCAGCGACGAGCGTTTGAAAGCCAGCCCATTGGCCAAAAAATTGGCAGAGGAAAAAGGCATCGACATTTCTCAAATTCAAGGTAGCGGTGAAAATGGCCGAATCGTCAAGAAGGACATTGAAACCTTCACGCCATCAGCCACCAAAGCGCCGGCAATTTCCGCAGCACCTGCAGGAGAAGAAAGTTTCCATGAAGTGAATGTATCGCAAATGCGTAAAACCATTGCTTCTCGTTTGGGTGAAAGCAAATTCTCCGCGCCGCATTTCTACTTGACCCTGGAAATCAACATGGACAAAGCCACACAAGCCCGCGAGCAAATGAACACCGTGAGCGATGTGAAAATTTCCATGAACGATATCGTGATCAAAGCGGCTGCCGCCGCCTTGCGCAAAAACCCCAACATCAACTCCAGTTGGTTGGGCACCAAAATACGCTACAACCATCACATCCATATTGGTGTGGCCATGGCCGTAGAAGATGGTTTGCTG
>JALQWO010000087.1 GCA_023258655.1 Bacteroidia bacterium | reverse complement strand
AAAGGCATGATGCGAGCCAAAGAGGTTTCCTTGGTCTCAGGTTGGGGTTACAGCCACTACCCCATTCACGACCAAGTGCGATGGTTCTTTTTGGAATTATTGAGCCATGTCCTACACGAGGAACAGCCCGAAGAAATGCTTTTTGATTTGTCGAAACAGACCTTTCAGAAATTGAACGATGGTTGCAAGGACTTACCCATTTTACCCATTCAGTACCTCTATGAATTTTGTGATGTCACGGGGCACGGACTACAGCTCAATGCAGAGAGTATTTCGTTGGGTTTGGACATCGTTTCCGGCAGCACCGCCACATCTCGGAGTATCCCATCCAATACCATAGACCCCGAATCCTGCGAAATTTTGGCCCAGATTTTATCGGGTGAAATCAAAACGGCACCGGCAAAAGCAAGAAGGCTGTTGGTGAGCAAACTGGTGGACTACATCGAAACACACGTCATTCCGGGAAAGACCATCCAATCGCTGGAAATTCTTCAAATGATTATGCAAGAACCGCAGTAGCTACTTCTTCATTGAGCATCGCTACGGCCAAATCCACCATGTTCTTCGATCCCACAAACATGGGAACGCGTTGGTGTAACTCGGTGGGTTTTACATCCAACACGCGTTCGGTACCTGTACTTGCAGCACCCCCGGCTTGTTCTGCCAAAAATGCCATGGTATTGCACTCGTACATCAAACGCAATTTGCCATTGGGCGACTTCTCTGTTGGCGGATAAATGAAGATTCCTCCCTTGAGCAAATTCCGGTGAAAATCGGCGATCAATGAACCGATGTATCGCGCCGAGTAGGGACGATTTGTTGCCTTGTCTTTGGTTTTGCAGAACGACACATAATCTTGAACACCTTGGGGAAAATCCTCCAAGTTGCCTTCGTTTACGCTGAAAATCTTGCCATCAGCAGGGGTTTGGATGTTGGGATGACTCAAACAAAATTCTTGAATGCTGTCGTCCAGGGTAAATCCGTTAACGCCCACACCGGTTGAGTACACCAACATGGTACTGGAACCATAGATAAAATACCCCGCTGCCACTTGGTGTTTCCCCTTTTGAAGACAATCCTCCATCGTGGGCTTGGCCATGGGATTTTTGCGACTGTAGATACTGAAAATGGTACCAATACTCGCATTCACATCAATGTTTGAACTTCCGTCCAAAGGATCCATCGCTACGATATACTTTTCATTCTCTGCGCCTTCAACATAATAAACATCGTCGTTCTCCTCCGAAATGATCATGCAAACCTCACCGCTGCGACTCAACGCCGCGATGAATATGTCATTGGCAATCACATCCAACTTCTTTTGCTCTTCCCCCTGAATGTTGGTAGAACCCTGGTTCCCTAGAATGTCGATCAGTCCCGCTTTGCGCACATCGCGATTCACCATTTTCGCTGCCAACTCCAATGAGCGAAAAATTTTACTCAAAGACCCTTGCGCATCTTTATAAAGCGCTTGTTGGTCTACAATGTACTGTTCGAGGGTGATAACTTTAGAATACGACATATCAAGAATGAGGACAATTGGTATTTATTTTGCAAAGCAACAACAAAAACCTGAATTAACCGACTACCCTCCCCTACAATGAAAATCTTCAAGTTCGGCGGCGCATCCGTTCAAAATGCCCAAGGCGTAAAAAATGTGGCCCAAATTATCCAAAGCCACAGCGACAGTAATCTACTCGTTGTTATTAGCGCTATGGGAAAGACTACCAATGCGTTAGAGCAGGTCATTCACCATTGCTACCACAATACAGGAGAGGCTAACGCGGCATTACAAACCGTTTTTGCATACCATGACGCCATCCTCAAAGAACTGTTCGGAGAAAACGATTTGGTGGGTGTGAGCGACATCAGAAATCTTTATTTGGAGCTTGAATGTTTTGTAGACAACCCCAATTTGCAGGAGGATTACGACTTCCTTTACGATCAAATTGTGGGCTATGGCGAATTAATGGCCACAAAAATCGTGAGCAATTACTTGTTGTCACAGAAAATTAGCAACCAATGGATTGACGCACGGAACTTCATCCAAACCGACAGTAGGCATCGCGATGCGCGCGTTCAATGGCCTGAAACTGAAAAGGTGATCAAAAACCGTCTTTTGCCCATTGCCAAAAAAAACCTCGTCATTACCCAGGGTTTTATCGGTCGCGGATTTTCTGGCGAAACCACCACATTGGGACGTGAAGGCTCAGACTATAGTGCCGCCATTTTCGGCAGCCTGATGGGAGCAGAGTCTATCACCATTTGGAAAGATGTGGCGGGGGTGATGAACGCGGATCCGAAAAAGTTTGACAACGCCGTATTGATTTCAGAACTCACCTACAATGATGCTATCGAACTGGCATATTACGGTGCCTCGGTGATTCATCCAAAAACCATTCAGCCCCTGCAAGCCAACGGCATTCCCCTCTATGTGCGGTCTTTTATCAACCCGGAGGCCCCAGGAACCAAGGTGAGTGCGGACAGCAGTGTGATTGCCGTGCCTTGTAAAATCCATAAAGCCCAGCAGTTGCTCCTGGAAATTCGCACGCGTGACTTCACGTTTATCGCCGAAGACCACCTCAAACAAATTTTCCAATCGCTCTCCGAGAACAAAGTGCGATGCAATTTGATGCAGAATTCGGCCATCTACTTCCGCTGTGTCATCGACAACAAAGAAAACAGACACCAGCCGCTCATGGATTCTCTGCAAGCCATGGGACTGGACGTAACCTTGCGCCCCGATCTACAACTGTTGAGCATATACCATCCCCAAGGGAGCTTTGATCGGGCAACGGATGTGGGAGATCACAACATCGTATTGCAACAAAACATGGGCAATTCCACCCACTACCTGATTACGGCATAATCCATTGGCTAGGGCCTAACCCGCAGGCGCTGACCCACTTCTATTTGACTGGTATCCAAACGATTCCACGCCTTCACCTCCTCCACTGATACCCCGTATTTTCGCGAGATTGAATACAGTGTTTCACCGGGCTGTACAAAATGGTAAGCATCAAATACCTGGGCATTTCCGTTGGCCTTTGAAGGGTTTGACCCCGCAGTAGTGACACGCTGAAGATACAACTTCCGATCCACCATCAACGGCTTCCCCTCGAGTTGGTTCCAGGCCGTCAACGAATCTACCGATAAGCGATACAGTCGTGCAATGGAAAACAGTGTTTCACCACGAATGACGATGTGCGTTCTTGGACTGTTATTGGACCCTGTATTGCTCATGAAATTGCGGTAATCGACCTGTGTTTCCTCACTCATTTTCACATTGGGTCGGAGCACCAAAATTTGTCCGGCCGTTACCGAATAACCATCCAAATTATTCCACCTCGCCAAATCCAAGGGGGTGACATTCATCCGCTGGGCGATGTCTTGCAAGGTCTCCCCCGCTTGAACCTCGTAGACCGTTCCCTTGGGTTGATTTTCCTTGTTGATCGTACGTTGATTGAGAATCAAATCCACCGCATTGACCTGATTGGGATTGTCGTTCCGCTCCAGTATCGCCGGGGGCACTTCGCGCTTTTCTTTGAGGTTAATCACTTCTCCAGGTCGCACTTCCAAACCGGGCTCGAGGCGATTCAATTTGTACAAATGCTTCACTTTTACCCCGTATTTTTGGGATATATCGCGCATGGTCTCGCCGTTTTTCACGGTGTGGTTATTTTCCACGGCGCGACGGCGTTTGGGTTTGAGGTAAATGATTTCTCCGGGACTGAGCATATCCCCCTTGGCAATGTCGTTGTACTTATAGATCTGCCAGGTAGACATATTATAACGAGCAGCCACTTGCTCGGGCGTTTCTCCAGGTTTCGCCACGATGGCTTGAATTCCATTCACTTCTTGGGGTGCATTGGACCCATCGGCACCGGCAACTGGGTTGTAAAAATCCTCACCCAAAATCACCATCGAATCGTATTGACTCAACCGATATTTCTCAATGACACCAATGAGGATGTTACCATAATTGGGATTGGTGGCATACCCAGCCTCCCGTAGTCCGTGCGCCCAACCTTTGTAATCGGTGGCACTGAGTTCAAACAACAAATAATATCGCTTCGCTCCCTTGAGAAAGAGAGAATGATCGCGATAACTGTCGAACGCCGTTTCATACCCTCGAAAACACTCATCTTTGGCATCGTCATCGGCGAGACAAAATTTACCCGTCCAATTGCTCCTGCACTTGATCCCAAAATGGTTGTTGCAATTCTTCGCCAACTTGCTGTTGCCACTGGCACTTTCCAACACCCCTTGTCCGAGCGTGATACTCGCTGGCACGCCATGGGCCCGCATCTCTTGCATCGCCACAAACTTGAAAGAATCAATGTATTGGCGGGTGCTCATCAATTGTGCTTGTAATCCGGCACTTGCGAAAAAGCCCAAGCACAGCACCCAAATGTGTTTACCCGAAAGACGTTGAACAGGATTCTCCATTGATACAAACCTAATCGATACCCGACCATCGCGGAGAACCAATTTATCCAATGAATGTGCAATACCATGCGATAATTCGCCAATAAATCCCGATTTTTGTACATATCATGATGAAACGCATTCTGTTCACCCTTCTGGCCCTCATCAGTTTTGTTCCTGCTTGGTCCCAATTTGGTTTTCCCAAGCCCGTTTTTAAAGCGAGTTTTTCCAAAACCCAAGCCAAAGCCGGCGAGGTGATAGACATCATCATCCGTTTTGATGTGGCCAAAGGATTTCATGTTTACAGTGAAAAAAGCGATTGCGGGGACGACAATGGGCCAATCCGCGCCAGCATTGACTTCACCCCAAATCCATCCTACCAATTGGTGGGCAAATTTTACGGGGTGGGCGACCACATGGTGAAAGAAACCGACGTGTTTAATTGCACCACTGGCGAATTCACTGGCAAGGGAGAGTTTCGGCAGAAAATCAAAGTACTCAAGAGCATTCCCGCCAGCGGAATCCAAATGTTGTTCAACGGGCAGATTTGCAACGAAGGTGGCTGCGACAACATCCGGGATGTAAAAATTGCGAGCCCGGCCCTTGACGTCATCGGAACAGCAGATGCAGACCCAACCATGTCATTGCCAACGGCACCTGTCACCCAACCCACAGACACGGTAGCAACCGCCATCACCGAAGCACCCATCGCTGTGAGCAAGGAAGCCCCAGCCTACAAACAGGGAAAGGCATTGCCCCTGAAAACATTCAACGGCCAGGCCAACGAAGAGCAGAGCAGCGGATTTTTGGGATTGTTCATCTTGGCATTTCTGAGCGGGTTAACGGCCTTGTTAACACCATGCGTATTCCCCATGATACCCATGACTGTGTCGTTCTTCATCAAAAACAACAACCGGAAAATCGCCTTGCGCGATGCGGGAATCTTCTCGCTAAGTTTGATTGGATTTTACACCATTTTGGGAACCATCGTAGCGATTTCCTTCGGATCAAACGCCGTCAATTTTGTCAGTACCCATTGGATTCCCAATATATTCTTTACCTTGATTTTCATTGTATTTGCAGCAAGCTTCTTCGGTGCCTTTGAAATCACTTTGCCATCTTGGATTGTGAACAAAGTGGATCAGCAGGCCGATAAAGGGGGTATCACGGGAGCCATTTTTATGGCGGTGACCATTGCATTGGTGTCGTTCTCTTGTACCGGTCCGATTGTTGGAACAGTGCTGGTTGAAGCGGTGCACGGCGACACCCTTCGTCCCGTAGTAGGCATGTTTGGCTTCTCGTTGGCCTTTGCACTACCCTTTGGACTACTTGCTTTGTTCCCCTCTTGGTTGAATAATTTGCCCAAGAGTGGCGGATGGTTAAACAGTGTCAAGGTGGTGTTGGGGTTTGTGGAATTGGCGTTTGCTTTAAAGTTTTTGAGTATTCCCGACCAAACCTACCACTGGGGAATTTTGGACCGTGAAATTTATTTGAGCATTTGGATCGTAATATTCTCACTGATGGGCTTGTATTTGCTGGGAAAAATCAAATTCTCCCACGACAGCGATGTAGATTATCTCAGTGTTCCGCGCTTGGGTTTGGTCATTGCTACCTTCACCTTCGTGGCCTACATGATACCTGGCTTGTGGGGCGCACCCTTGAAAGGTCTGGCAGGATATCTACCTCCTTTGAGCACCCAAGACTTCAATAGCAATGTGAAAGGCGGTGCACAAGGAGAAGGAAATATTACCACAACTCCATCTTATGCCAATCAATTACACATTCCTCATGGCTTGGTTGGCTATTACGATTACGATGAAGCCTTAGCCGCAGCCCGAGAGTTGAAGAAGCCCCTGTTTATCGATTTTACAGGACATGGCTGTGTGAACTGCCGCAAAATGGAGGAAAAGGTTTGGTCCGATGAAGCTGTTTTGGATATCCTGAAGAAAGATTATGTGATTGTTTCTTTGTATGTGGACGACAAGAAAATCAACTTGCCCGAGTCGCAGTGGTTCACAACCCCCGCAGGGAAGAAAATCACCAAACTGGGCGATAAAAATGCCCACATCGAGGAGGCCTATTTTGGTAAGACTACACAACCTTTATACTGTTTGTTGGATGCCAATGAAAACCTACTCCAACCTGCTTTGGGCGCTGACCATTTCAAATTCGCTGTAGATCCCTTTGTGGAGTTCCTGAAAGCCGGTGTAGACCAATACAACAAACGCAAATAAAACCCTCATGAATCCCCGCATCCAATCGCATTTCTTGGAGGCACTGCAAACGTTGCAGCGCTTTCTAGACGACGAGAAACAGATGAATAACATCGATCTCGCTGCAAAAACGATGATTCAAGCCATCCAAAACGACGGCAAAATTCTCTCTTGTGGAAACGGGGGAAGTCATTGTGATGCCATGCATTTTGCGGAGGAGCTCACCGGCAGATACAGAAACAACCGGCCCGGGATTGCCGCAATCGCCATCAGCGACGTAAGTCATATCAGCTGCGTAGGAAATGACTATGGTTACGACCAAGTTTTTTCACGGTATGTTGAGGCCGTAGGTCGGAAAGGCGAGGTTTTGTTGGCCATCAGCAGCAGCGGCAACAGTGCCAATGTTGTGAAGGCCATTGAAGCGGCCAAAGCCAAAGGCATAGTGGTGGTGGGTTTAACTGGGAAAGACGGTGGTAAAATGGCTGAATTGGTCGATATCGAAATTCGGGCGCCTTTCTCGGCCTATGCTGACCGGGCCCAAGAAATTCACATCAAAGTAATCCA
>JALQWO010000086.1 GCA_023258655.1 Bacteroidia bacterium | reverse complement strand
TATTACCCACAACTTGGAGGTGGCACAAGCGATTTCCCACCGCATTGTATTCTTAGAAAAAGGGCAAAAAAAACCATTGCCAGACGATTGGATTCGCGTTTAACCTTGGCGAAAATCCCCATCATAACAAAGGTTCGGTGCCATTTGCAATAGAGTGTTTGTTTTATTGAACAAGGGTTTCTGTGTGCATACGATGCTTCAAAAGGACAAAGGGTTGGTTGTATCATTGTTGTATGATCCATCGGATTTTTGCATCACGTAATTCAGCGCTCACTGCGTTCGCGCTTTGTGCTTTGTCATTGCCCATATTTGCCCAAACCCCAACAAATACCCAAGTGCCTGCTCCAGTCGCCACGGTACCATCCCCAGCCAATCCAACAGTGACAGTCCAAACCCCCAATCCGCCCACGGAAATGGTGATTGAGCTTGAGCATAAAGTGAAAAAAGGAGAAACGTTGTACGCCATCGGGAAACATTATCACTGTTCTGTGGCCGAGTTACAGGCCCTTAATCCAGGTATCGGGATGTTGAAACCCGGCATGAAAGTGAAGGTGAAACAGCGCACGAAAGTGCCCACCAAATCCTTGCCAGTTGCAGCGCCTCAACTCAATCCCATCGCAGTAAGAAACAAAGAAGTGGCCATCGCTTCCTTGCCCGTGGTGCCGGAAAATGTTTTGGATCATGTGGTGATAAAAGGACAGAGTCTGTATAGCATTTCAAAAATGTATGGTGTGACCGTTGCAGAAATCAAGAAAATCAATGGCCTCAGCTCAGATCAGCTCTCAATCAATCAAAAATTGTGGATTCCCAAAGCGCCTGTCACTTTAGCAAACGTGGCGCCAAGCAAGGCAAAAGCCAGTGATTCTGTGGCAATTAATAGCGCAAATTCCCCTTCTTCGGCCGTGCCCAAATTGGATCCAACAACTGCCAGTGAAACAGTGTCGAATCTGGGCAATTCAGCAGAAGTGACAAGTGTGTCTATCAAGGATTCCATGGACAATCAAGGGGGGATGCCAGAGCAGGTTTCCACCAAGTTGAAATCGTCCAACCTCAAGGAATATGAGAAAAAGATGACTGCCCAAATAGGATATGAGGGGATGAAGTCAGATCGTTCCTGGGTGATGATGAACAAGCACAAAAAAGGCGAAGTCGTTGCTGTAATCAATCCAGTAAACAAGAAAATGGTGTATTGCACAGTGATTGGCGATCTGCCCGAGAAAGGCAACAAGCACATCGCGATTTCCCAGTCAGTGGCCGATCGTTTGGGAATCACCGAGGCCAACGCTACCTTGCGGGTTCGTTATGTGGCCCAATAAATCCCTGTTGAGCGAAGATTTTTGGCGAACCGACGTCCTTCTTTGGATGTCGTTGGGATGCATTCATTTTTCACCGGCCCTTTCCTCCATTTGCCTGGGATTGTACGTGTTACAACTGCTTTTTTTAGCGGATGTGATGGCGATATCTACTGTTCAGCGTTGGGGATTCGCTGCGATGTCTTTGGCGTTATTTTGGAATTTGTTGAGTTTGTGGGACAGTGCAGCCATGGGTTGGATGACGATGTCGTTTCCCACCGATAGGGCGGCGGCCGATTTGCAGAAATTGGCCCTCGTGAAAATCCAAGTAAAATTGCCCTTGTGTTTGGTTTTTGGGTTGTATGCGACCGGCCGCCGCCTCCCCACCGTGCTTTACCGCGCTTGGCCCATATTGGTGTTGCCCTTGTTGTGGATATCGGTGAGCAGTGTAATACATTACTTCCAACACCAAACTTTCTACGATCAAATGGTACTGGAGAGCAAACCCATTCCCCTGTATTCCAACGTTTATCACATCGAATTTGCCGTAATGGTAGGCGCAGTGGTGTTGTTGATGGTTTATGGAATCCTGAATCACCAACTGTGGAGCCCAGAATCGCGCCATTGGCTCATTGGGGCATTGTTGGTGCTGGTGGTTTGTATGCATATCTTGGGCGCCCGGACTGGACTTGTGGTGCTATATGCGGGCGGAGGTTTGATGGCTTGGCAATGTCTCAAAGGCCAACGAAATATCCTTTTGCGTGGTTCGCTGTTGGGACTGTTATTGATGGGTTTATTGCTTTTGCTTCCAAGCGTGCAAAATCGGGTATCAAATACCTTGGTGGATCTCAAAACGACTTTCCAAGGTGGCGATGTGACACATCAGAGTTTTGGACAGCGGTGGGTGGCATGGAAAACGGCCGCGGGTGTATTGGGACAAAAGGAGAGGTTGGTGACAGGCAATGGCGTGGGCGTAGATGATGTTCTCAAAAATGCCTATGCGTCCAATGAGGTGGCATTGGCGGAGCGACATAGGATTGGGGTACACAACCAATGGTTGGAAGGGGCCTTACAAAGTGGGTGGCTGCCTTGGTTCTCGATTTTTGTCCTGGGCTTCTTGGTCCTGGGCGAAGGTGATTCAGTCCAAGGTGTGAAAGGGTACGGTCTGTGGCTGGCGCTGGTTTTGGCGATGATGTTTGAGAGCTTGATGGAGCGACAAGCGGGCATTTTGGTCCTCTTGGCGGTATTTCAAGGCTTAATGGCCAAAAAAAATGGCATGAATTCCAAAATAAAGAAGGAATATGCTTTGAATGATGAAAATAAATAGGTATATTTGCAACCCCAAAAATTATGTCTCGCGTTTGTGATTTAACCGGAAAGAAGGCCATGAAGGGCAACAATGTTTCGCATTCTAACAAGAAAACGAAGCGTCGTTTTTATCCCAACCTTCAAACCAAGAAGTTTTTTATTCCCGAAACAGGGGAGTGGATTACCTTGAAAGTAGCTGCGTCTACAATCAAAACCATTGATAAGAAAGGTATTTCTTCTTGCATCAACAATTTGTTTAAGAAAGGAAAGATTTAATCATGGCAAAAAAAGGAAACCGTGTTCAAGTAATCCTTGAGTGCACAGAGCAAAAGGGCAGCGGTGTTGCCGGCATGAGTCGTTACATCACCACCAAAAACAAGAAAAACACTGCGGAACGTATTGAGTTGAAGAAATACAACCCATACATGCGCAAAGTAACTGTACATAAGGAGATCAAATAATGGCAAAGAAGGTAGTAGCAACACTGAAAAAAGAAGGTGCCGGTAGCGAATACGTGAAAGCAATCAAGGTAGTAAAATCGCCCAAGAGCGGTGCTTACTCTTTCAAAGAAGAAATTTTGCCTGCCGACAAGGTAAAGGCGTTCTTCGCGAAATAATTAATCCTTCAAAAGATATTATAGCCCCTCAATGGGGCTTTTTTTTTACCTTCACATCAAAGTAGCCCATGTCCATCTTCAATTGGTTCTCGAAAAACAAACCCAAGGAGGAAATACCCGCCGCCCAGGAAGAGCAAGCCGCCCAAACCCAAGCGGCCATGGAAAAAACGCGTACGGGTTTTCTATCCAAATTGGGTAGATTGTTTACAGGCAAGCGTCAAGTTAACGGGGATTTTCTCGATGAGTTGGAAGAAGTGCTCCTCACCTCAGATGTGGGTGTGGAAACCACCGTACAGATCATAGAGAATCTCGAAAAACGGGTGTCCAAAGATGCTTATGTGTCTGAGGAGGAATTGCATGAATTGCTGGCCGATGAAATCGCCAAGCTCATGCCCGACATTCAGTCTCCAGTAGCCAAAGAGTTGAGTCTCCAAGGCGCCTCAACACCCTATGTGGTGTTGGTTGTGGGTGTCAATGGCGTTGGGAAAACCACCACCATCGGTAAGTTGGCCCATCACTATGCCCAATTGGGAAAAAAAGTGATTCTGGGCGCTGGCGATACCTTCCGTGCGGCTGCCGTTGAGCAATTGAGCATTTGGCAGAACCGCGCAGGCGTTTCTATCGTATCGCATGGGATGAATACAGACCCGGCATCGGTGGCCTACGATGCCGTGAAACAAGCTGTGGAAGAAAATGCCGATGTGGTGATCATTGATACGGCCGGACGGTTACACAACAAAGTGGGGCTCATGAATGAGCTGTCGAAAATCCGCAGAGTCATCGAAAAGTTCAAAGCCGATGCACCCCATGAGGTGCTGTTGGTCATTGATGCCACCACCGGACAAAATGCCTTTGAGCAAGCCAAGCAATTTACCGCCGCAACCCAAGTGAATACTTTGGCCGTGACCAAACTCGACGGAACCGCCAAAGGGGGCGTAGTTATCGGGGTGAGTCACGCCTACCAATTGCCTGTGAAATATATCGGATTGGGTGAAAAAGCCGAAGACCTCAAATTGTTTAACAAGTACGATTTTATCAAATCGATTTTTGCATCGTGAAAACCAAATCCAACAAGGAAACCAAAATAAACGTGATCACATTGGGTTGCAGTAAAAACCTGGTGGATAGCGAAGTGTTGATGGGACAGCTCAAAGCGTCTCAATTTGATGTAACCCATGAAAGTACCAAAGACGATGCGGATGTGGTCATCGTGAACACCTGTGGGTTCATTGAAAATGCCAAGCAAGAGAGCATCGATACCATTCTGGCGTATGCCGATGCCAAAGCGCAAGGCAATATCGAAAAACTGTATGTTACCGGTTGTTTGTCGCACCGCTACAAAGACGAACTTCAAGCGGAAATCCCAGAGGTAGACGCTTGGTTTGGAACCTTGGATATGCCCCATTTGTTGCGCACGGTGGGCGCGGATTACAAGCACGAATTGGTGGGTGAGCGATTGCAAACAACCCCCAAACATTACGCGTATACCAAAATTTCAGAAGGTTGCGATAGACCGTGTTCATTCTGCGCCATCCCTCTGATGCGCGGGAAGCACGTTTCTAGGCCCATAGAGACCATTAAACGCGAAATACAGGGTTTGGTGGCTAACGGTGTGAAAGAAGTGATGTTGATCGCTCAGGATTCGACCAGCTATGGTTTGGATATCTATGGCGATCGCAAATTGGCCGACCTAATGAAGCACATCTCCGATGTGGAGGGATTGGAATGGTTGAGATTGCACTATGCTTATCCTTCACAGTTTCCGCTGGATGTATTGGATGTGATGGCAGAACGCAGCAACATATGCAATTACTTGGATATCCCCATTCAACATATTTCAGACCCCATGCTGAAGTCGATGCGTCGCGGTATCACCAAAAGAAGAACCTACGAGGTGCTCAATGCCATCCGCGATCGCGTGCCTGGAATTGCGTTAAGAACCACGCTGCTTGTAGGTCACCCAGGCGAAACAGAGGAAGACGTGAAAGACTTGCTCAACGCCATTGAAGACATTCGATTTGAACGACTGGGTGTATTTACCTATTCGCACGAAGAAAATACCCACGCCTACACATTGGCCGATGACATTCCGCAAGAAGAAAAACAGCGAAGGTCAGACGCCATCATGGAGGCCCAAATGGTGATTTCGGAGGAGTTTAATCAAAAATTGAAGGGACAAACGCTCAAGGTATTGTTTGATCGATTGGAAGGGGATGAATTTGTGGGTAGGACCGAGTATGACAGTCCGGAAGTGGATAATGAAGTGAGGGTGCCCGCCAAAGACAATTATGTGCGCATGGGTGATTTTGCCAATGTGAAGATTACCGATGCCAGCACTTACGACCTGATGGGTGAAGTAGTAACATCGTGAAAATCAAGTGTATTCCATATCCCTCATCGTCACTGAGTTCGTTTCTTCGCGAGTCGGCATGGGAAGGTAAGGGTCTGGGATTGTATCCATTTGAAGGAGTTACAGCCAATTCCGCTCAGGTAAAGGAGAATGTTCAAGGGCAATTTGATTTGTTGCAGCGACAAACCCTACAACAAGTATTGCGGGAACAGTTGGGTGGACATATCGGTGCGCTTCAACGAACCAACATTGATCTACTTACGGAACCCAATGCCTTTACGGTGGTAACAGGTCAGCAAATCCACATTGGATTGGGTCCTGCGTACGTGCTTTATAAAATCGCATCCACCATTCATTGGGCGAATCAATTGAAATTACAGTATCCCAAGGATCACTTTATTCCAGTCTTTTGGATGGCCAGTGAAGATCATGATGTGGCTGAGATTGATCATGTTGTCCTGAATCAAGATCGTTATCAGTGGGATTTACCCTGGTCAACGTCCGTAGGGGATATGCCCACGGAGTCGCTCTCGGGTTTGTTTGATTGGTTGACAGATAAATTGGGTAAAACGCCACAGGCATTAGAGCGGATAGACCAAGCGCGTGCCTATTATCTCAAGCCCCAGGCTACATTGGCGTCAGCAACCGCGCAGTGGGTTTCCGAACTCTTTGCTGAATTTGGCTTACTGGTGTTGGATCCCCGCGATCTGAGGCTGAAAAAACAGGCCAGAAGTTTGTTTGAGCAGGCTTTGTTTTCCGAGGCACTGCATCACACATTGCAAAATGGCACAAAGGCATTGAAGGAGGCGAAACAAACACCGCCTGCCCATGTGGGGACGAGTCTCGTATTTTGGGTGGATGGGGAAAGAAGATCACGCATAGAACCCACCGAGGAGGGATTTCAGACCGCGGATGGAGCATTGCAGTGGAGCAAAGAAGACATGCGTGA
Organism: Bacteroidia bacterium; assembly: GCA_023258655.1. Classification (GTDB taxonomy): domain Bacteria; phylum Bacteroidota; class Bacteroidia; order NS11-12g; family UBA955; genus UBA955. The sequence continues at coordinate 884 of JALQWO010000086.1, read as the reverse complement.
GATACTCCAGGGCGACGGCATCGCGCATTTATCGGCCAATGTTTTGTTGCGCCCCCTGTATCAGCAGTGTGTACTCCCTTGTGTGGCCTACGTAGCGGGTCCTTCGGAATATTTATATTGGCTGCAAACCGCTCAAGCCTTTGAACAAGCGAAATTATCTGCGCCCCAATTGTTGCATCGCAAAGGGGGAGTGGTGTTAACGCCATCGCAGCAAAAAAAGATAGACCGGCTTGGAATTCAGGTTCAGGATTGCTTTTTGGGGGTTGAGGGCGTGAAAGACCTCGTTGTGCAGAGATTGGTGGGTGAAAACGCTGTGTTGAAGACGGTGGATACGGTAACAGCCACATTGCAAGAACAGTTACAGGTGTTATACCAATGGAAATCACCGGGTTTGTCGGAATCAAAGAAAGAAATTGATGCATTTCTGAAATGGCAAAAGAAATTGGGAAAGGCGGCCACAGAGGCGTATTTGGAATCCCAGTTCAGTGCGGATGCTTGGCAATCGACCGCGCAATTGATTGAATCTCAATTTTCATCAGCACACCCACAAGAACGATCTCTATTTTGGATTCAACATTGGATATTGTACGGAGATGAATGGATTTCTGCCCTGTGTTCCGCGGATGATTATTCTCCGGATGCCGCTTTTGGCGTGGTAGAATTGTAATTATGGATTTTTTCCATCGACATTGTCAATGGGTATGCTACGGTTATTGCTTTAGCCGTGTTTCCGTTGTTTGTCGAGTCGCATGTTGATCAACTCAATCACAAACGAAAACGCCATCGCAAAGTAGATGTAGCCCTTTTCGATGTGTTGGCCCAAACCTTCTCCCAGCAAACTCACACCAATCAACACCAAAAAGGCCAGTGCCAGAATTTTAATA
>JALQWO010000085.1 GCA_023258655.1 Bacteroidia bacterium | reverse complement strand
ACCACCGGTATAACCTTCCAAACTGCGCGTTCCACTGTTTGCCACATAGGCCATGGCAGCGGCTACGTCAATACCTTCTGGATTGTAATATCCACCCGTCACATCAGAAATCGCCACGATTTTCACACCCAACTGGGCGATCAATTTTGCAGAGATACTTCCCACGTTTCCAAAACCTTGTACCACACAGGTGGTTTGGGTTGGATTCAATCCCAATTTGGCCATCGCGCTGCGGGTACTCACCATCACGCCACGACCTGTGGCTTCCACACGGCCCAAGCTACCACCCAAAACCAAGGGTTTGCCGGTAACTACGGCGTAGGCATTGTGACCAGAAATTTTCGAAAACTCATCCACAATCCAAGCCATTTCTTGGGCACTGGTACCCATATCTGGTGCTGGAATGTCTTTGTCTGGACCAAACACATTGCGCATCGCCAGGGTATAACCGCGGGTCAAACGCTCCAACTCTCCTTTGCTCATGCTGCGGGGGTCACATTTGATACCTCCTTTGGCTCCACCGTAGGGCACGTTTACAACCGCACATTTCCATGTCATCCAAGCGGCCAAGGCTTTTACCTCGTCCAAATGAACATCCATGCTATAACGGATACCTCCCTTTGAAGGACCCAAATGCACACTGTGTACCACGCGATAGGCTTCAAACACGCGGATGGTACCATCGTCCATCGTCACGGGAATGTTAGCAGCCACCACTTTGTCGGGCACACGCAATACGTTAGCAAATTGATCGTCCAATCCTAATTTCTCTTTCGCCTCATCGAAGCGTCTCTGCATGCTCTCAAGCGGATTGTATCTTGGAGTTCCACCGTTGTTAGGGGCTGACATAATGTATAGTGATTACGTAAAGTGAGGCAAAAATAGGACTTATCCTTTTAGTTCACTCAACACCGCAAAGCAATGTTCCAAATAGTATACAAGAAGTATCGGTTATTTAGCCAATGTACGCTTCAGCAAACGCCTCACCAACAGCGAAATACCTCCCCATTTTAAATCCTTTCTAACCTGCAGGTAATTGCACAAGAAGAGGACAAAAAACGCCAAATTCACCATCATTAATTTGCCAAGGTAGCTTTGGACGTAGCACATAATTCGCGACATCAAACCTTGGGGTGTTGTGCAATAGAACAAATATTGATCGATGGCTTTCCAACCGACAAGCAATACGAGCAATGCGATTCCGTAGGAAAATATCAGCGACAAAAACCGATTCTGGGCGTGTAAGTAATGTCCGATGGGCGCCGATAGCCCCAAAAACAATACGGCGGGTGTTATCAAAACAAAGGTCTCTTTCAAGTTTGTGAACGTACTTCCAAACACCCAAACATACAGTGATGCAGGAATGAGCCAGGCCACAACGATGGCGAACAACGTCCCCAAGCCCGAAAGCAAAACGTACAGCGACAGCAATTTCCCAAATTTCGCTTTGCGGGGACCCCAACGCAACATGCGCGAATGCAAAATGGTACCAAAGGAATTGCCAAAAATCCAGAGGGTATCGGCCATGAGCAGCGCGTTGGCCAAAACCCCAGCTTCCGCATTGCCAAACTCAGCAGCCATCCACCACAAGGGCAAGCGATACAGCAAAAACAGCAGAATATGGCCTGTTTGAGACATAAAACCGCTGGTAAATAGTTCCTTGGGCGGCCAGATGGAATTGTTGTCGGCAAGATTGTGGCTGTCGGAGAGATTGTGGTTATCGGAGAGGTTATTACTGTCAGCGAGGTTGTTGATATTCTCGGCGAGGTTGTTGTTTTGGGCATTCATCGCGGCACCCCTTTGTTTCAAAATGACACCCAGTGAAATCAAACACACCAAACCGGAGGCATAGACCAGAATCCACAACACCGCCGTTTCGTTGAATCCTCCCACATAATGCAATGTTTGATCGGCTGGAATTTGCACGGATGATTTATCCGATAGTTCAATGGCATTCATCTTCGGGAAAACGTACCCGTACATTGCCTCAAAACACAGGGCAATCCCTAATAGCTTGAGCACTTCGAGGGTCAATTGCAGTTTGTTGCGCTGCTGTATCCAGCCGTTCACTTGGTATAGATTGTATTGAATTCCCAAGGAACCGAGGAACAAACCCTGAAAGAACAATAAATTGAGGTTGATTATATTGGGATGATTAAAATCCAGCGGCAAGTTGCCTTGGTTGGGCAGCACATACCCAAACCATCCAATCACATACCCCACAACAAGTACCAGCAACAGAAAGAGCCAAGCGCTGGGTAAAATCCGTTTGGGTGGGTAGGTCGACAACAAATTTGCCAATGCACCCCCTGCAAACAATTCGCTCACCATGAGCACCAATTGCAGATTGAGCAGGAGAATGGACAGCGCTCCACGACCATAAGCACCCATACTCCGAGAATACACAACGACCACAATGGCGGCCACAACCGCTTTGGCCAGCTGCCAACCAAAAGTTTTAATGGGTCCACCGTCTTGCGTTTTCATCAGGGTTTATAATTGAGTTGAAAGGTTTCAAGAAAGCATGCCACAGCTGTCCACCGGAAAATCTGGGCCAGCAGGGCCTCTTGTTTGGGTGTGAGTTTGGGCATGGAAGTGTATTCTTGCGGGAGGTTATTGGCGTGGGGCAAGATTTTCCGGGCGCGGGCCAGCGCCGATAGGCGCTGCCCGCGCCTCACCAACGGATCTAACCAATCAGACAAAATCCACTTTTCCCAAACATCCAAAGACATCAATGTCAACCGCCCTGCAGGAACTGTAAATCCTTTTTTATCGGTACGCCATAAAACCTCTTCAGGCACCAATCCCTGCATGGCTTTTCGCAAATACCCCTTGGAATAACCATCCACCAGCTTGGACGACAAAGAACCCTCGATACTCCACACATCATCGCCCCAGGCATTCAACCAAGCATCCGCCAAAACAACATCATCGGCAAAGGGATTGCGCGACTCCAAACCGCAAGCCATTCCATTTCTGTCTTCGAAGCGCAGCAATTGGTTCAATCGGGGACCGTAATAATCCGCACGCATCAGGGTATCCACGCAATCCTCGGGCATCTTTCCTTTCAACACTCCAAGAAGAGACTTCAGCCACTGCTTGCCTGCATCTTTAAATGCGATGGGCCATTTGTCGCGCGCCGGCCACAGCCGGCCGCGCTCCGACCAAAAAGCCGCTTTATAGTAGTGGGGATAACCCCCAAAAATCTCATCCGCTCCCTGACCATTAAACAACACCTTCACCCCCGCTTCTCTCACTTTCTCACACAACGCAAAATGGGCCAGGTTGTTCCAAGCCACGGGGATACGGTGTGTAGCCAAAATATACCGTTGAAGATCATGGGCATTGAGTTCCGAAACATCCACGGTATGCCAAATGCCTCCTACAGACTCAACCACCGATTTTTGATACGCACTTTCATCAGATTCACTACCCGGAGAGATGACCGAAAATGCGTGTAGATGAACTTCCTTACCCATCAACTCCCTGGCCATCACAACCAACGCGGCACTATCAATGCCTCCACTCACAGCAAAACCCAAGGGCACATCACTGCGCAACCTGCGCTTCATACTGAACTTGATTTGAGCACGCAACAAATCACTGTATTTTTCGGGTGACTGTTTCAGTTCCATGCGTGACATCCATGCGGCATCGTCATCCAAACGAATGTAATCGCCACGATGCCATTTCCTTCGCATAATCTGTCCATCCCTGCCCCAACAAAGTATCTCACCGGCACTTAAAGATTCCATACCCAGAAATAGCGTAGATTCATCGCTTTGTCCAAATGCTATGTGCTCCATCAATGCCTTGGCATGCAATGAAGCTTCCAAGCCAACCTGCTGCATGACCGACGCCAAGGCAAAGTCCTCAGAAGCAAATCCAATCGACTGATCACCACGCGAAGCAAAATACAAGGGCTTCACCCCTGTGCGATCCCTCACCAAAGTGAGTGTTTTTTCCAGATCATCCCAAACAGCAAAAGCAAAAAAACCATCCAATTCGGACAAACAATCGATGCCAAATCGTTGCCACATTTGCAACAAGACTTCCGTATCTGTTCCTGTCACCATGGACAATCCATGTTTCTCGGCCAGTTCGATGTAATTGTAAATCTCGCCATTAAAGCTAATGGCAAAACGCTTGTCGGCACTGAGCATGGGTTGCGCACCTGCGATTCCCAATCCCAAAATCGACAACCGTCGATGCACCAAAAGGGCTACCTCTTTCTCCGTACCCGAAGATCCATCGAGTGAACCAAAGACCTCAACACCAAAACCATCGGGTCCTCTGTGTTTCAGGGCTTCCACAAACAAATCGCCCACAGATTGCATCTCTGCCGGAGAAACTCCTCCGTAATCTACCCAACCCGCTATTCCACACATGGCTCCATGAGGCTTTTGTAAGACTTATCCAGAACGGCAGCCACCGCCATGGGATTGTATTTGTTGGCTGCTTCCGCGGCTATGTCCGCGTTGTTCCAAGCCTGATGATTCAAATACGCCTTTTCCATAGCCGCTGTCAATGCCACCTCATCGGATGGAGCCACCAAAATTCCATTGTTGTCCTGAATCATTTCAGGTATCCCCGCCACCGAAGAGGCAATCACTGGGAGTCCACAACAGTGGGCCTCTGCAATCACACAAGGTGCATTTTCCATTTCTGAAAACAACACAAACACATCGGCACATTGCATTTGAAAAGCCACGTCAGCGGCCTCTCTTGGACCAAAAAAGGCCACACTCGGTTGGAATATGTGAAGCAATCCCAAGCCCAATGCTGCCGTTCGGGCCTGACTCAAATACAATTCGTTGCCACCACCCACGATGCGAAACTGCATGTGCCAATCCGGATGTTTTTGCTTGAGTGCGGCAAAGGACCTAAGCATCCCCAAAACATTTTTTCTGGGCTCCAAGGAAGAAACATGCAAAAAGGCAAATGGCATGGTTGCATCCTTTTCCTCGTCGGCATGTCTTGGACGAAACAACTGGGTATCTACCACATTGCGAAACAACACAAAGGGCTTGGCCCCACCGAGATAGGCATGCATACTCTTTTGCGATGACAGGCTCACTGGCGCTGCCACCGTCACTTTTTCCCAAAGCCTTAAATAATCCCGCCGAAAAATCGCCCCCCGTTTGCCAAACCCATCAGAAACCACCTCGTTAAAAATCGCCCAATGCTCCGTGTACCACAGCGGCACAGCACCCCTACCTCGCTGCCGAAATTGTTTGTATAAAGCCGGAATAACCCGGGCTATTTTATCACCCCCGTGCACATGCACCCCATCAGGAACTCCATCCGAGGCCAAAGCGGCTTTCAATGCAGCACCCACTACCCAACAATAGTAGACATAATTCAACGCCCGAAACAACCCTCCACCCCAAGGCAACTGTGCCACTGGGGTACAAGTAATCTGCACTTCTGGGATTTCTAACACATTGCGCGGAACCGAATCCTTCCACAATCGATACACTGGAAAATGAAAGACACGAATCCGTCCACCAGCGGGCTGCGCCCGCTGGTGGACGGACATGGCAGCAGCATGCCGACCTATAAAATTACCCGACTGCTCATCCAAACTATTTGGAAACCAACCGGCCAACCACCATATGGATTTACTACTGCCCACGAAACAAAAGTACATAGCCCAAAGCGTCGCATCAAATTATTGGCAATTTTTGCAAAGGTTCTGGGTGAAATTGAAAATTATTCAAAAAATAACTATCTTTGCAGCCCACAAAATGGCGGTTATAGCTCAGTTGGTTAGAGCACTAGCTTGTGGCGCTAGGGGTCGCCGGTTCGAGCCCGGTTAATCGCCCTCCAAAAAGAAAAAAGCAGCGAATTCGCTGCTTTTTTCTTTTATATCTCAGTGGTTCAATGCACTATCGCAACAAACCATTCAATGCGTCGAGATTATCCAATATATTTCAACAACTCCGCACGTGTTGAAGCATCCGAGAACTTTCCGTGAAAACTGCTCGTCACCGTGCTACTGCTCGTATCCTTGATACCCCTACTAGCAACACACATGTGCTTGGCATCGACAATCACCGCCACGTCTTCCGTGCCCAGCACCTTCTTCAACTCCTGTGCAATTTGTACCGTCATGCGCTCCTGTACCTGCGGACGGCGGGCATAATAATCCACAATGCGGTTCAATTTGCTCAATCCTATCACCTTTCCACCGCTGATATACGCCACATGGGCAAATCCATGAATGGGCACGAAATGGTGCTCACAGGTACTGTGAAATTGAATGTTCTTCTCCACCAACATCTCAGAATACTTGTAGGTATTCTCAAACAAAGTCGGCTCTGGACGGTTCTTGGGATCCAAGCCCTTGAAATGTTCATTCACAAACATTTTCGCCACACGCAATGGGGTGCCCTGCAAACTCTCATCGGTCAAATCCAATCCCAAGACATGCATGATTTCCTTGAAATGCTTGGCAATCAACTCTATTTTCAAGGCATCGTCCATCACAAAGGCATCCTCACGCAAAGGAGTCTCTTGCTTTACCGAAATGTGCGAATCGCCCATCTCCTCCCACTGCTTCAGCAGCTCGCTCGCTAGTTTTTTATCCATTGAATTCTACAAAATTACGGGGTGTTTCGTACAATCGAACACTCAGACTCATTTCCATGGGCACGCGGGCACGCAACTTTTGCCAAATCACCCATACGATGTTCTCGGCCGTTGGATTCAATTCGCGAAACTCCTCCGTGTCTAAATTTAAATTTTTGTGATCAAATCGCTCAATCACTTCCTCGTCGATGTACTGCTTGACTAACTTCATATCAATCAGATAACCTGTTACACTGTCTACCTCACCCTCTACCCTCACCTCCAAATCGTAATTGTGGCCATGGTAATGGGCGTTGTTACAGAGTCCAAAGAACTGCTTGTTTTGTTCATCACTCCAACTCGGCACATGCAATCGATGGGCGGCATTGAAGTGGGCGGTTCTGTAGACGGCTACGCGGTGCGACATATAATTATCCTAAGAAGTGATAGTTAAACCAAACAAATCGAAAATGGTTTGTTTATTCTACAAATCTATGATGCAATTTACGTTTATCACCCGGGTTTCTGCCCAACGCGATCAGGTAGCCGACCAATTCAACGAGGATTTGCTGCTCAAATTGAAGCCGCCCTTGTTGACCATGCAGCTGATTCGCTACGATGGACAGCACCGCGGAGATGAACTCAAGTTCCAAGTAGGCATCGGAAAAATGACACAAACTTGGCATGGCGCCATCACCCAACATCGATACACCCAAAAGCATTGGCTGTTTCGGGATGAAGGCATTTCTCTGCCCCACCCGCTGAAAACATGGCAACACACCCACGTGCTCAAAGCCGCCGACCAAAATACATTGATCATTGATCGCGTGAAGTTCTGCGGCA